>CALBVR010000098.1 GCA_937969565.1 uncultured Acidimicrobiales bacterium
CTCTCTCGCCTCGAGGGTGAGGAAGCGGCTTGCGGCGACCGTGGCGGTGAAGCCGATGATCGAGAGCACGACGAGGAGGACGAGGTTGGCCGGATCGTCGCGATTGGCCGCGTCGACGGCGATCGCCCCCATGAGCGACACGAGGGTGACGTCCATCGCGATGATGCGGTCGGCGAGATTGGGGCCGCGGAGGAGCCGGACGGTTCCGCAGAGGCCGGCGAAGAGGAAGCCGATGAGGGCGACGATGATCATGCGGTGACTCCGTTCCGGGGGAGGGCTTCGCAGGCGAGGCGGGCGAGTTCCTCGACGTGAGCGACGGTTTCTTCCGCTCGGTCGTGGTGGAGGAGGTGCAGGTAGAGGGTGCACGTGTCGGCGTCGACGTCGACCACGGCGGTTCCCGGGGTGAGCGTGATCGCGACGGTCAGGAGGAGAAGGTGGTTGGCGCTGTCGGCCGGGAGTGGCACTGCGATGACCGACTCTTCTGTGTAGTCGGTGGGCGTGAGGACTTCGAAGGCGACGGACCAGGTGGACTTGGTGAGGTCGACGATGACGTGCCACGAGAGCCGGAGCAGTGCGCCCGGCCGGACCGTGCCGAGTCCGCTGGTGCCGATGCCGGCGATGAGAATGCCGAGCGACAAGGCGAATCCGGACAGAACGTTGGCTGCGGAGAGGTCGCGCCACAGCCCGCACCAGGCGGCGGTGAGCACGATCAGCATGATGATGCGGCGAGGTGTGATCCAGTCGGTCACGACAGCACCGCCTCTCGGTAGACCTCGGCGTCGCGCAGGTCATTGGCGGCCCGCTCGCTCAGGTCGAAGAGGGTTCCGGCGAAGATCGAGATGAAGATGGATCCGGCGACGGCGAGTGCGGTGGCCGTGCGCATGAGACGGCGGTTGGCCTTCGTTTCGGTCGGCGTGTCGGGAAGGGCGTCGGGATCGGGGTCGGGTCCCCAGAACACGCCGAGCCAGATCTTGGTCATGGAGAGCAGCGTGAGCGCACCGGCGACGAGCGCCGCAGTGACGACGAGCGGATGGGCGGACTCGACTCCGGCCGAGATGACGGAGAGTTTGGCGATGAAGCCGGAGAACGGCGGCAGGCCGGCGAGGCTGAGGGCCGGGATCGCGAAGAGGGCGGCGATGAGCGGCCGGCGACGGGCCAGCCCGCCGCTGCGTTCGAGCGAGCTGGTGCCCTGATCGTTCTCGATGAGGCCACCGACGAGGAACAACACGGTCTTCACCGGCATGTGATGGAGCAGGAAGAGGATGGCACCGGTGGTGCCGGCTGCCGTGAACAGGCCGAGTCCCATGAGCATGTAGCCGATCTGGCTGATGATGTGGAACGACAGGATGCGTTTCACGTTGCCCTGTGCGAGTGCGCCGACGGCACCGATGATCATGGTGAGTCCGGCGAGGATCAACATGACGGGACCGAGCTCGTCCATCCCCATGAGGGTGTGGAATCGGATCATCGAGTAGATGCCGATCTTGGTGAGGAGCCCGGCGAAGATGGCGGTGATGGTCGTGGGTGCGGTCGGGTAGGAGTCCGGCAGCCAGGAGAAGAGTGGGAAGACGGCGGCCTTGCTTCCGAACACGACGAAGAACCAGGCGCCGATGCCGATGCGAACCCCGGAGGACAGTTCGGGGATGCGTTCGGTGAGCAGGGCGAGGTTGACCGTGCCGGTGGCGGCGTAGACGAAGGCCAGTCCGAAGAGGAAGAGGGTGGAGGCGAAGAGGTTCATCGCCACGTAGGTCATGCCGGATTGGATCTGGCCTCGTCGGCCCTGATGGGTGAGGAGCACGTAGCTGGAGACGAGGATGAGCTCGAAGGCGACGAAGAGGGTGAACAAGTCGCCCGTGAGCATGGCGAGCGAGACGCCGGCGGCCAGGACGGACAGCAGCGGTCCGGCCAGTTCGGGGTTGGCGCCCCAGGCGGTGCGGCGCTGGCCGATGGCGAACAGTTCGACGATGAAGATGAGGGAGAGCGCGACGGGCAGGGCGAGCGACGCGAAGAGGTCGGCGACGAGCACGATGCCGAGCTCGGGGTCCCAATCTCCGACGCGCACGACGTGGGTGCCGTCGTGGTGGACGCCGTTGAGCATGAACATCGAGGCCCCGGCGGCGACGCCGAGTCCGATGATGGTCAGGACGTCTCGCGCGATGGGCAAGCGACGGGCGGCCAGTGCTCCAGCGGCGGCGAGGAGCGGTGCGAGGATGGTGAGGCTGACGAGGGTCGTCATTCGTCGTCCTCCTCGTTCGCGGCGAGGGTGGCGATGCGAAGGTCCTCGAGGTCGTCTTCGACGAGGTCGTCGCCGGTGAGGGCCTGCTGGCGGCGGGCGAGTGCGAGCAGGTAGAGGGTCAGGCCGAAGCTGATGACGATGGCCGTGAGTGCGAGTGCCTGGGGGAGCGGGTTGGCGATCGTTTCGGCGTCGTTCTGATTGGCCAGCGGGGCTTCGCCGGCCGGGCCGCCAGCGGTGAGCAGGGCGAGGACGGCGGCGTGTCCGAGCAGCGAGAAGCCGAGGATGATCCGGCTGAGCGAACGAGCGGTGATGAGGTAGATGCCGACGGTGGTGAGCCCGCCGATGGCGAGCAGGAGGGAGATGCTCATGGCGAGGTCTCCGTCGACTCGCGGCGACGTTCGTGCTCGGAGGTGGTGATGGCGCCGACGCCGAGCCCGTCGAGCAGGGCCAGGACGAGCGCGACGACGATCGCGGTCACGCCGAGGTCGAAGGGAAGTGCCGAACCGGACTTGAGCTTTCCGAGCACGGGGACCTCGATCGAGCCGATCGCCTGGTCGAGCACGGTGTCTCCCCACAGCAGGGGTGCTGCGGCGACGGCGATGACGATGAAGATGCCGGCAGACAGCAGTGGGATGGCGTGGGTGGGTCGTTGGAGTCCGGCGATGGTGCGGAGGGTGACGACGGCGCCGAACACGAGCCCAGCCGCGAACCCTCCACCGGGAGCGTTGTGCCCGGCAAAGAAGAGGTAGAAGCCGACGAGGACGGCGAGGGGTGTGGCGGTGCGAATGCCGAGCTGCACGACGGGTGAGCGGTTGCCGATCATGTCGTGGCCTCGGTGTCGCTGGTGTTGGCGAGTGCGAGGATGCCCAGTGCGACGACGGCGAGCACGACGACTTCGCCGAGGGTGTCGAGTGCTCGGAGGTCGGTGAGGATGACGTTGACGATGTTGTTGCCACCGCCTTCTTCGACTGCGGCTTCAGCGAGTTGTTCGATCGGCGGGGTTCCGCTGGGGTTGCTGGCCGATGCGGCGAGGCCGAACATGACGCCGACGCCGCAGAGGACGGACACGCCGACTCGGACGCCCTTCCATGTTGCGTGGGCGGAGGGGAAGCTGCGGCCGAGGTGGCCGAGGCCGAGCACGAAGCCGACGACGATGATCGTTTCGACGAGCAGCTGGGTGAGCGCGAGGTCGGGTGCGCCGTGCACGACGAAGAGCCCGGTGACGCCGAGGCCGACGGCGCCGAGGGTGAGGGCGGCGCCGAGGCGGGAGTTCACGAATGCGCCGGCAGCTGCGGCGCCGATGATGGCGACGGCGAGCGCGCCCTGGAAGGCGTTGTCCCAGAGCACGAGGCTGTCGGTGTCGACCTCGCGAACGAAGGGGATGGTGGCGGTGAGGGCGACGAGGCCCATGGTGGCGAGGTAGACGGGCAGGGATCCGTGTTGGATGCGGGCGATGGGCTGCGGGGCCCAGGCGAGGAAGCGGTCCAGGCCATGATCGACGAGGTCGGCGCCGCGGGCTCCGGGCGCCGGCTGATCAACGCGTCGCAGAATGAACAGGCCGAGGGCGACGCCCACGGCGACGATGGCGGCGGAGACGAGGAACGCGGTGGTGATGCCGGGCCAGCGGTAGAGGGAGTAGACGTCGGCTTTGGCGTTGATCTCGACGGCGGCGGGTCCGACGATTCCGTTCACGGCGTTGATGGCGATGTAGCCGACGATGCTGCCGAGGCCGAGCACGGTGGTGGCGATGGTCATCGCGGGTCGGCGGGGTGCGACGGTGGTGTCGGGTCCGGCGCCGAACGTTCCGAGCAGGAAGCGGGTCGTGTAGGCGACGGTGATGACCGAGCCGACGATGATGCTGGTGGAGACGATGAGTGCGTCGGTTCCGCTGAGTTTCAGCGCGGCCTCGACGGCGGCCTCCTTGGCGGCGAATCCGAGCAGCGGTGGCACGCCGGCCATCGAGAGTCCGGACACCACGGCGACGGCGGTGGCGATCGGCATGGTGCGGGAGAGACCACCGAGTTCGCGGATGTCCCTGGTGCCGGTGCGAATGTCGATTTCGCCGACGACGGCGAAGAGCGCTGCTTTGAAGATGGCATGGGCGAAGAGGATGGAGATGGCGGCGAAGGTCGCCTTTGCTGTACCGACGCTCAGGAGGGTGACGAGCAGGCCGAGCTGGGAGATGGTTCCCCAGGCGAGGATGAGCTTGGCGTCCTGATGACGCAGGGAGGTGATGCCGCCCCACAGCATCGAGCTGATCCCGAGTGCGAGGCCGACGACCTTCCAGGTGGTGACGTCGGTGAATGCGGGTCCGGTGATGGCAAGGAGGAGGACGCCGGCCTTCACCATGGTTGCCGAGTGGAGGTAGGCGCTGACGGGCGTGGGCGCCTTCATTGCGCCGGGGAGCCAGACGTGGAACGGGACCTGGGCGGACTTGGTGGCCACGCCACCGAGGATGAGGAGTGCCGCGACCCATGCTCGACCGCCGTCGATCGGTGCGAGGTCGGTGAGGGAGGTCGTGCCGGACTCGGCGCCGAGGATGAGGAGGCCGGCGAGCAGCGAGAGTCCGCCGGCGCCGGTGATCATCAGCGCGCGCCGGGCGGCGTCACGGACCGAGGCGTCGACGTCTTTGTGTCCGACCAGAAGGAAGGAGGTGATGGAGGTGAACTCCCAGAAGATGAAGAGGGTCCAGATCGAGTCGGCGAGGACGAGTCCGAGCATCGAAGTGGAGAAGGCGAGCAGCGCAGCGGTCATCCGGGGCATCTGGGCACTGCTGGTGGAGAAGTAGCCCATTGCGTAGACGAGCACGAGCGTGCCGATGCCGGACACGAGGAGGGTCATCAGGAGTGCGATGGCGTCGGCCCGGAAGCGCACACCGACGTCGAGTCCCTCGACCCACATGAGTTCGGTGACGAAGGGGTTGGTCGAGTCGATGAGGAGCACGCTGGCCCAGATGGCGGTGAGCGCTGGAGCGATGGCGGCGACGCCGAGGCCGGCCCGGTGGTCGAAGCGGGCAACCCACGCGGAGAGTGGAACGGCGAGCAGGTGCAGGACCAGCAAGGTCCACAGGATCGAGCCGCTGGCCAGGTCGTCGGCAGACATGTCGGCTCGCTCCTTTCAGGTGGGGGGGGGTTGAGGAACACCGAGAGGGGCCAGGCCCTTCCAAGATCATTCATACTACTTTCAAAAGGGACGTTTCGAACCGTGTGATGGTCATTCTCCTAAATATTCTCCCCAAAAAGAATTGACCTTTAAATTAAGGTATGTTTCAATAGGGGCATGAACACACGAACCGTTTCCAACACCGGGTTGCTCTCGCCTGCGGAAGAGGTGCGTCTCGCCCGTCTCATGCGTCTCGGCAGCGATGCCGAGAGCGCAATCAACGACGGTCGCGGCACCGCCGATGACCGAGCAGCAGCCGCCCGCGGCCGGCGGGCCCGCCATCGGTTCATCGAGGCCAACCTCGGCCTCGTCCACTCGATGGCGCGTCGCTTCGGTCGCCCCCGCCACGTCTCGCTCGACGACGTGGTGCAGGACGGCATGATCGGCCTGCACGTCGCAGTGGATCGCTTCGACCCAGACGCGGGATTCCGATTCTCCACCTATGCAAGCTGGTGGATTCGCCAGACCATGCAGAAGGGGCTCGAGGTTTCGGCTGGGCCGATCCGCATTCCCCACGCGGTGCGTTCGGCGTCGCTCGGCGACCCGGAGGATCCCTCGGATTCGACGTCGCTCGAGGCGCTGGCCCGCACGGCCGGCCGTGTCGACAGCATCGATGCGGTTCCCGGCTGGTCGGACTCGGTTGCGTGCACGGAGTCTTCGGACCCGGGCATGGCGGCGGTCGAGGGCGTGCTCATGGAGCGAATCGGTGAGGAACTGGATCAGCTCGACCCGCTGACCCGACGTCAGTTGGATCGCTGGTTCGGCATCGATGGCCAGGAGTCGGAGTCGCTACGGCGGATTGCTGCCAACGAAGGCATGTCGGCGACTGCGGTGCGCAAGCGGATCGAGAAGGGGCTGGACCAGTTGCGTCACAGCTGCAACCTGGTGCCCGCCGCCTGAGACTTCGCTCGAATTCCCTCGACCCGGTCAGATCTCCCCTCCAATCTGACTGGGTTGTTGGGCGTTTTCAGAAAGTGATCTGAAAAAGCAGCTGTTCAAATAGCATGTTTACAAAGTATCTATTTCATGTATGGTCTTAGTAGGACGAAGGAGGACATGCATGGAACAGAACGTGATGAACGACACTGGCCGGCCTCCCTTGATCGTGGTCGGTTTCAAGGACGCAGCCCGCTCATCGGCCGCGCTTCGGTGGAGCATCGAGCGAAGCCGAATGAACGGCGCATCCATTCGCGTGGTGCATGCCTCGGCCTTTCCCATCACCGCCCATGACGGGCCCTCCGCCGCCGTTGCCCAACGGCTGAGCAACCCGAGCTGGGCCACCCTCCACTCCACCGTGGCGGCCTTCGATCCCCCACACGACGTGCACACGGTCGCCGATCAGGGTCGGTCGATCGATGTGATTCGCCGTTGGTCGAAGGACGCCACCGTGGTGGTGCTCGGTCGGGCTCGGAAGGCCGGATGGCGCCGCTCGCTCGCCGACCGGGTCCGGGGCTCGCTCGATGTACCCGTGCTCGAGATCGATGAAACCGACCTCGGGGTCATCGACCTCGCCCCCGCCCGCGCCCGCCGCGCTCCCTCGAACGACGAAGGACGGATCTCCTCATGAATCTCAATCCCCCCTCTGAACATCAACTGCTCGTCTTCTGGGTGGGTCTGCTCGTCATCTTCGTGACCGCCAAGCTCTTCGGCATGGCGATGAAGCGGATCGGCCAACCCGCCGTCGTCGGCGAACTGGCCGCCGGCCTCGTCCTCGGACCATCGATCCTCGGCCGGATCTCGCCGGACATCACCGGTTGGCTGTTCCCGGACGACGACGCCCAAACGGCGATGCTCTTCACGGTCGGCTGGATCGGCGTGCTCCTCCTGCTCGTCGCCACCGGGTTCGAGACGGACCTCGGCCTGATACGGCGACTGGGTTCGGCGGCCACCGCAGTGTCCGCCGGATCGCTGCTCGTCCCGATGGCGGCTGGACTCGCCGTGGGCTGGTTCATCCCCGCGGCCTTTCTCGGCGACGACACGAGCCGTCTGGTCTTCGCGCTCTTCATCGCCACCGCGCTGTCGATCTCCTCGCTGCCGGTCATCGCCAAGATCCTCGGCGAGATGGGACTGATGCGTCGGAACTTCGGGCAGCTGACGCTGGCCGCCGGCATGGCGAACGACGTGATCGGCTGGATCGCACTCGGCTTCATCGCCGGCCTCGCCCAGGCCGGTGGTGTGAAGCTCGACAAGCTGGCGATCACGCTCGTCGGGCTCACCGCCTTCTTCCTCTTCGCATTCACGATCGGTCAGCGACTCGTGGACCGTGGTCTCCGTTCGGTACGCGCCGGCGGCGACAACCCGGTGGCCGCGACCGGCGTGATCCTGTTGACGGCGCTCTCGTTTGGTGTGGTCACCCAGTGGCTCCACGTCGAGGCCGTGCTCGGGGCGTTCGTCGCCGGCGTGATCGTCGCCCGTTCGAGGTTTGCCGATCACAAGTTGGTCGAGCCGATCGAGACGATGACCACGGCGATCTTCGCCCCCGTCTTCTTTGCGACCGCCGGCCTCCGAGTCGACCTCGGCCTGCTGTTCGACATC
This sequence comes from uncultured Acidimicrobiales bacterium, assembly GCA_937969565.1. Taxonomy (GTDB): domain Bacteria; phylum Actinomycetota; class Acidimicrobiia; order Acidimicrobiales; family SHLQ01; genus SHLQ01. Next base: position 7,934 of record CALBVR010000098.1, read on the forward strand.
GAAACGCTCATCTGGGGTGTCATCGTGTTGGTGGCGGCCTCGCTCTCCAAGTTCTTCGGTTCGCTCATCGGTGCGGCGGCCGTGGGGCTCAGCAACCGTGAAGGTGCGGCCCTCGGTGTGGGATTGAATGCCCGAGGCGCATTGGAAATCGTGATCGCCACCGTGGGGCTTTCGCTCGGTGTGCTGAACGATCGCTCGTACACCGTGATCGTGCTGATGGCGATGGCCACGTCCATGTTCGCCCCACCGATGCTGCGCAAGGTGCTGGGCGGTTGGGAAGGCTCGACCGAGGAGCGCAAGCGCCTCGAGACAGAAAAGCAGTTGGATGCGAACATCGTCGTTCGCGGTGGCGCGGTTCTGCTCCCGACCCGCGGTGGTCTGTCCTCGTTGCTCGCCGCCCAGGTGGTCGACCTGGCCTGGCCCAAGTCGACGGAGATCACGTTGCTCACTGTGGGCGACGATCGTGGCGTCGACGTGCAGGCGTTCCGAAACGTCTTCCACGGACGCACGGTTCGACATGAGTTCGCGGGCTCCGACGTGGGGCTGGTGGAGGCCGTGGCCGCGGAGGCGAAACTTGGCTACGACGCCATCGTCGTCGGGTCCTCCACTCGGGTTGATGCAGAGCATCTCCTGTCCCCGGCCGTCGATGCGATCATGATGGCCTCGACCATCCCGACGGTGGTGGTGCGGAGGCCGAAGAATCTCGACCAGCTGCCATGGGCGTTCGGTCGCGCGATCGTTCCGATCTCGGGCCGCTCGTCGGCTCGGGCCGCGCAGGAGATCGCCGGCTACCTCTCGTCATCGATCGGCACGGATCTCCAACAGGTGCACGTCGCGGCGCCGGTGTCTGCGGCGGGTGCGCTTCTGCCCCGCGAGTCCGCCCGGACGCGTGACGTCGTCCAGCGAGCCGAGGAATTGGCCACGGTTCTGGGCGCGAACTCGTCGACGTGGGTGGCGCATCACGAGAACACGGCGACCGCGATCGCCGATGCGGCAACCGAACTGCGGGCCGACATGGTCGTCGCCGCGGGAACCGTGCGAAGGATCGGCGACCACCCCTATCTGGGTGACACGGTGCAGGATCTGATCCGTTCCACGACGACCTCCTTGATCATCGTTGCCACGCCGGATCCGCACCGCGCCGAGCCGACGGAGCACGAGGCGGTGGCTCAGTGAGCGTGATGACTCAAACATCCCTGTCGAAAAGCAGACATTGGAACAGGTATGGTCCAGAGATGTCGATGACCGTGCCGACCCCAGAATTGCCGTCCTGGACCTTCCTCACGAACCACGCGCATGTGTTGATCGTGATCAGTCGAGACCCCGATCTGCGTCAGCGTGACATCAGCTATCTGGTGGGCATCACGCCTGGTGCCGTCCAGCGGATCCTGCACGATCTTGAAGAGGGTGGCTACATCACCAGTGAACGGATCGGGCGTCGGAACCGGTACAGCGTGATTGGCGAGGGGCCGCTACGTCACCCGCTCGAGAACGGTCACACGGTCGAGGATCTGCTCCGTTCGCTCGAGGACTGACCCGACGGGACGTCAGCAGAGGCGGCCGCGGAGCGACGCAAGTTCGTCGCGTGTGCCCATGGCGATGACGATGTCGCCTGCCGCGAGTTGTTGTTCGGCTGGTGGGTTGACGGTGTAGCCGTCGGGCCGGCGTACGGCCAGGACGAGTGATCGCTCGCCGGGGGAGTGAATCTCGCCGATGGTCCCGACCGAGCTGCCGAGCTCGAACTCCTGGACGGTCACGCCCGCCTCGTCGTTCGCGATGACCTCGTCGAGGAAGTCGGCCACGTGGGGCTGGAGCGCCAGGGCGGCCATTCGGGAGCCGCCGATCTCGTGTGGATTGGCGACGTGGTTGGCGCCGGCCTGCCGGAGCTTCGCCTCGTTCTTGTGGTCGTTGATGCGAGCCACGATCATCAGGTCGGGTCGCATGCTGCGGGCGGACAGGCAGACGAAGAGGTTGTCGGCGTCGTGGTCGAGCGCAAGGATCAGCGCCCGAGCCCGCTCGATCCCCGCATCGACGAGCGTGTCGTCGTCGGTCGCCTCACCGACCACCAGGAGATCGATGGGCTCTCCGATGGATCCGTCGCGATCGATGAGGACGACGTCGCCCCCGGCGCGCTGCACGGAGCGCGCCACTGAGCGGCCGACCTGCCCCCAGCCGGCGACGATGGTGTGGTCTGAGATCTTGTCGATGGATCGCACGATACGTCTCCTCCGGAGCTCGGTGTTGAGGCTGCCTTCGATCAGGTTGTCTGCGGCGAGACCGAGTGTGTACAGCACACTCGCAACGCCCACGATGATGAGGACGAGGGTGAAGGCACGGTAGACCTCGAGATCGTCGACGCGCTCACTGCCGATTTCCGCGAACCCGACCGTCGTGATGACGACGACGGTCTGGTAGATCGCGTCGAACCAGGACAGACCCAGGATGCGGTAGCCGACCGATCCGACGATGACCACGAGGGCGACGGCGCCAAGGCCAGCACGCAAGCGCCGCCACGGTTCGTCCTCGTGGCGAGCGCGTTGCTCCCGGATCAACTGCATCATCGCGCCAACCTAGTGCTCACCTTGCGAAGGCAGCAGCCGAATGACTGGACGAACGTTCAGTTCGCGGCGACGATGGGCACATGCATCCAGACCAGCTGGTCGCCAGCGACCTGTGGAGCGAGCTGTCGGCCACCCGGGATCTGCCGGTGATCGACCACGATCGGCTGCACGAGTATCGAATGGGCCGGCTCCGCAACGAGCTCGCCGACCGCGACGCCGACATGGTGCTCGTCCACAATCCGGTCTCGCTCCGGTACGCGATGGACTATCGCACCTACACGCTGTTCCAGAGCCGAACACCGACGACGTATGCGTACGTGGCGCTCGATGGGCCGACGATCGCGTATGAGGGCTACGGCGACATGCCGCGGGCGTCCGAGATGCGTCGGGGTCATGCGCTCTCCTACTTCGATGGCGGCGAGGGCATGGCGGCCGCATCCGGACGGCTTGCCGATGATGTCGTCCGCTACCTCGACGACATCGGTGCCACGCGCCGACGGGTCGCGCTCGAGTACATCAATCCATCGGTGGTCCAGGCCCTGGAACAACGTGGCGTGGAGGTCATCGATGGCATGAACGTCACCGAGCGGGCACGGCTCATCAAGTCCAAGGACGAGGTCGCCTGCATGCGCTGGGCGGTCGCAGTCGCCGAGCATGCGATTGCACACGTGGAGCAGGCCGTCCGGCCGGGTGTCTCCGAACTGCAGCTGTGGGGCCTGCTCAACTACACGAACCTGGCGAACGACGGCGACTGGCACGACGGCCGAATGCTCGCCTCCGGCCCACGCACCAATCCGTGGTTGCAGGAGGCGTCGCCGAGACGACTCGAGGCCGGCGACCTGGTCGCCTTCGACACGGACATGGTCGGGCCGTTCGGCTACTTCGCCGACATCAGTCGCACCATGTTCTGCGGGCCCGGATCGCCATCGGCCCGCCAGCGCGAGCTCTACGACCACGCTCGCCGGGAGGTCGAACACAACCGGGCCCTCGTACGGCCGGGCATCACGTTGCTCGAGTTCCAGGAGCAGTCCTACGAACAGCTCGAAGAGTTCCACGAGCTCGCCTACCCATGCATCGTTCACGCCGTCGGAATGTGCGACGAGTACCCGCGCATCGACCCTCGACACCGCGGACCGAATCGATACGACGACGTGCTGCAGCCGGGAATGGTGCTGTGCATCGAGAGCTATGTCGGTGCCGTCGGCGAGCGCGACGGCGTGAAGCTGGAAGAGCAGGTGCTCGTGACGGAGGACGGCTACGAGCAGCTGACGTCCTACCCGCTCGACGAGCGACTGATGGGCTGAAATTCAGGGCGCAGAACGCACGAGGTCGCCGCCGGCGCGCTCGTCGGAAACGGAGCCGTCCGAGGTGGCGAGGTCGACGGTTGCAGTCGGACCATCGGACCAGACGGTTGAACGTCGGAATTCGGCGATCACCGAGTGGCCGCTCATGAACATCACCCATCCGGCCACGAAGGTCATGAAGGCGCCGACCCCGGCAATCGAGTCCAAGCCATTGGCCACTCGAACCAGGGAGAGGGTGAACCCGGCCGTGAGCACGATGATGCCGACTCCGAGAGCGCAGAGCAGTGCGGACGTCTTCCACCGCAGCTGCTCATCGCGGGTGGCGACACCCGATGCCGCGACACCGGTCGCGACCGCGGCGGCACTCAGTGCGATCGCCATCCAGCCGAGCGCCGGCCCGTCGGGATCGACCCCCGAGTAGACGATGGTGAGCCGGTCAGGGGTGTCCGCAGATCGCTCCACTGACTCGGGTCGGCTGTCGAACAACCAGCCCCATTCGGTTCGCGTCTCAGCCGTCCCAACGCCGAAGACGGAGCCAATCACGACAAGGAGTGCAAGAACGAGGAGAACGAACTGGCCGGTCGATGCCGTGGCGGCGAGTGGCCGGCGGGTCGCATACGGAGCGGTGGACATCGCGAGTGCGGCGCCGCCGAACATGACGAATCCACCGCCTGCGGCAAGGGGAGCGCCGATGCCGACGGTGTGGTCGACGACGAACGCAGATGGCTGGAGGACCAGATAGCCGATGGCTCCACAGATCACTCCGCTGGACGCGATCAGAAGTCCATCCGCACCGAGCCGGGGGCTCCCTGCCACGACGCCCTCCGCCATGACCAAGAGGATGCAGGTGCCAAACAGTCCGAGACCGATCGTTGAGAGCGGCCCGATTTCAGAACCAACGAAGTTGAGCGCCCACATCACGCCGATGACGACGACGATGGCCGCCAACAACACCCCCTGCGCACGAGCCAACAACTGGACGATCGCTGGTCGGGGAGGCAGAAGTGGCCGCAGTGCGCAGAGCAGGCCGCACGCTGCGCAGACCACGACGAACACACCGAAAAAGGAGCCACCGGATGCGGAGACGCCGTTGAAGCTCTGACCCTGGAGTTCGCCGTTCGCGTTCTCGTCGGCGAATCGGGCCCAGGAGCTGATTCGGCCGGCATTGGTTCCCCATGTCGAAACCGCACCGACGAGGGCAAGCACACCGCCGGCGCCGCCAAGCAGCAATCCGGTTCGCTCACGGGGCTTCACGTGTGCCGGCGATTCGACCGACACTGGCTCGTCGCCGGCGTCGGCTGCTCGTTCGGCGAGCAGGCCGGTCGGGCTCTTGCGAAAGCTCCACGCCTGTCGCAAGTGGGTGAACAGGCTGACGCCGTCCTGATCCTCCGTCTGCGACATTCGATCGAGCGCAACCGCCAACATGAAGAAGGCCAGCCCGGCGGATGCGGCGAGTCCGAGGTTCAGGTTGTTGATGGCGCGGTAGAGGAGCCGGCCCAGGCCGCCTGCGCCCATCAGCGCGGCGATGCCAAGCATGGAGAAGGCAAGGAGCAGGGTCTGGTTGAGGCCGGTCATGATCGCAGGCCGTGCGAGCGGAAGCTGGACTCCCGTGAGCACTTTCCACTCGGTGGCGCCGTAGGCGCGTGATGCCTCGACCACGTCCTCGGGCACCTGCCGGATGCCGAGGTTGGTGAGCCGGACGATCGGAGGCAGAGCGAAGACCATCGTGACCATCGTCGCGGACACGTTGCCGAGTCCGAAGAAGAAGATGAAGGGCAGCATGAAGACGAACGGATGGATCACCTGCATGGCGTCGAGTGTTGGTCGCACGATGGACCAAACGCCGTCGATGCGACCGGACAGGATGCCCAGCGGGATCCCAACGAGCGCGCACAGGGTGACCGCGACGATGATCATGCCGATCGTCCGGGCGGTCTCGCCCCAATACTCGCCGCCAAGGAATCCGCATACGGACAACATCGCGGCGCAGGCCAGACCGACCCTGGTGTTGCGGACGAAGGAACCGACGAGGAAGAAGCCGACGACCACCCACAACCAGGGAATCGTTTCGATCGAGCTGCGGTCCACTCTCTCGGAGAGGATCAGCTCGAACAGGAACTCGAAGGGCCACTCGATCGCGTCGCCGATGAATGACGACACCGGATTGTTGACCATCCAGAAGACGAGCTCCTTGATCCACTCACCGAACGGAAAGCGGAATCCTTCGGGCCATTGGTTGTCGAAGAATCCCGGTTCGGTCTGTGCAAGAAGGCTGCCGCTGCGACTGTTCATGATCATCCCCCGGGACACGATCTGGAGATCGTCGTCTATGGGGTGAGAGCGCGTTCAGCAGAAATTCAGCGACAAGGAATTTCTGCGGCCGATGATCAGGCGGTTCGTCGCCGGTCCGCCAGAAGCAGGAGAAAGCCGACCTGGAAGAGGATCAGCGCGGCGCCCACGAGTCGAATCGTGAGCACGCCGGATCCGGTGATCGCGAGCTCGGGAACGACCGGTTGATCCGGTGTCAGCCCGGGGTCACCGGGGTCACCACGATCGAGATCGTCCGGGTTGTTGGGGTCCGGATCGTCGTCGGGGATGGCTCGGTCCGGGTCGTCGGGGTCAGGGGTGTCGTCGGCGCCGCCGGGGTTGTCGCCGGGACCAGGGTCCTCGTCGTCGGGGATCGCTCGGTCCGGGTCATCGGGGTCCGGGTCATCGGGATCGGGGGTGTCGTCGGCGCCGCCGGGGTTGTCGCCGGGACCGGGGTCGTCGTCGGGGATCGCTCGATCCGGGATGCCGTCGTCGGGATTGCCGGGGTCGGGAATGGCCCGGTCTGGGCTGTCGTCAGGATTCGGGGTGTCGCCGTCGGGATCGGCTGGATCGCCTGGCAGTTCACCGACCTGGGTGAATCCGACGCACACGGGATTCACCGAGTTGATGCCACCCTGACCGAGATGATGAAGCGTGATCGTGGTGCTTGCCGGGACGACCTGCCCCGCCATCACCGTGACGTTCGCGTCGAGCTCGTCCGGCAGGTCGTCGGTGGCGCTCGAATGCCAACCGGAGTCCAGGGCGAACCACCAGCGCTCGGCTTCCTGATCGATCTGGCCGTCCTGCGTGCTGTGCGAGTCGTTGGATCGCATCACGACGTCGTACGTGCCCGCCGGCAGGTTGATCGAGAACGGTCCCGCCTGATGGCTGATGCCGTCGTTCAGGAGTCGGGTTCCCTCGAAGGAGAAACTGATGGTGCCGCAGTCGGCGTTGGCGCCCGCCGAACCGACGCTCCCGGCGATCGTGGCCGCCAGCACCGCGGCTCCGAGGAGCGCGCCGGTTCGGCGTTGGTGAACTTGCGATCGTCGTGGCATTCCGCACCCCACTTCCCTCGCTGCCGCAGCGCGGCTCGCGCCTGTCCCACCGACGGCGCCCATGAAGTTGGTGTTTGCGAACGTCGCCGGTGTTCGAGCGCGAACCTACCCGCGACGGTGGGGAGAGTGTTAATCGATTTTCGGGGGTGGCGCGGCGGGGTTCAGCTGCCCCGCACGCGGTGGAGGTACGCGGCTGCGGCGGCTTGGCCTTCGGGATCGTGGAGGCCAGCGGCGAGCGCGTCGGCGTCGGACCACGCACCCATCGTGCCGACCATCCCGGCGGTGACCGCGTTCGTGGCGGACTTGGTCGTCTGCACGGCGTAGGCGGGCTTGGCGGCGATGGCCGCTGCGATCTCGTCGACGTGCGCAGTGAGGTCGCCGTCGACGACGTCGTTGAGGAACCCGGCCGCCTTGGCCTCGTCGGCGCCGAACGGCCGACAGGTCATGACGAGTTCCTTCGTGAGCGCAGGGCCGATCTCCCGGACGAGTCGGGGGATGCCGCCCCAGGCGAGGGGGATGCCCAGGTCGATTTCGGGGATCGAGAAGCGCGTGCCGGGCGCCGCGTACCGGAGGTCGCAGGCGGCGGCGAGTACCAGGCCGCCGCCCACACAGTGGCCATGGACCTGCGCAATTGCGATCGCGCGCATCGCCTCAAGGGCGTCGGCCATGCGACGTCCGGCGTCGCCGGCATCGTGGGCCGTGTGGTCGCCACGTCCGTCGTCGGTGAACGAGGACAGGTCGGCGCCGCTGGAAAAGGCGCGGCCTTCGCCCCGGACGACGACCACCCGGACGTCTCGCTGGCTGTCGAACCATCGGGCTGCCGCTTCCAGATCCAGGAGGGTCTGGGTCGTGAGTGAATTCAACCGGTCCGGTCGATTGAGCACGATGTCGCCCCGAACACCAGTGGCGGAAACAGCGAATCCTTCGAAGGTGGGAACGGTCATCTGGGTATCTCCTGTGCGGGCGGCGGTGACCAGCCTGCCAGACCGCGCGCTCCGTCGTCGGAGTCAAGAACTCGACAAGAAGGACTTGAGTTGCCGGGCGTGGTGCGCCGTCATCTCCTACGTTCGAGACGTGTGCCGGATGGGCACGTCAGCCGGGGGCGGTGGAAGGAGCGGACCGATGGTCCGGGTCCACGGAAGAATCATCCCCCTTGTCGCTTCCCTCCTCGGGTTGCTCGGACTCGTGTCGCTCGACGCAATGCGCGGCGCGGATGCGCAACCACTGCACGCGGCCGACCTGACCGACGAGGTCCTTCGTGATCGGGCGCGCCCGGGGCTTGCCGTGGGAGCCGTCGTGCACGGGTATGACCCGGAATGGCGCATCGATCCCGGACGGACCGTCATCGAGGAAGAGATGGCGGCCGTGACCGCAACCGCGTACCTGCCGTGGGGAGGCTGGCCGGACCCGGCCGCTGCTCCCGACACCACCGGCTTCACCGACGTTGTCGACTGGGCCCGGGAGCGCGACCTGGCCGTGCACGGTCACACGCTCGTGTACCCGCGGGCGAATGCGGAGTCACCGTGGTTCGCCGGTCTCGAGACCGGACATGAGGCCCGGTTGGAGCAGTGGGTCCGTTCGCTCGCTGGCGCCCGGGCCGGCGAGGTGTGGGTGTGGGATGTGGTGAACGAGGTGATGGCGGACCCCGGCGACCCATCGGTCGACGGGTGGGGGTTGAAGACCGACTGGCTCGAGTACGAGCACATCGGACCGGACTACGTGGACCGCGCGTTCCATTGGGCCGCAGACGCCGATCCCAACGCGAAGCTGATCCTCAACGACTACGGCGCCGAAGAACTCAACGAGAAGTCCGATCGGCTGTTGGCCTACGTGATCGAGCTGCGCGACCGCGGAGTGCCGATCGACGGCGTCGGCTTCCAGATGCACCTCTGGTCGATCGGGGCAGAACCGAACTGGCCAAGCATCCGCGCCAACTTCCAACGCTTCGCCGATGCCGGCTTCGAGCTCTACATCACCGAGTTGGACGTGCCGATCGTGCGGACGACGAACGCGGCCGACGGGCCGACGGCGGCACAGCTGTCCGTCCAGCGAAGCGTGTTCGAGGAGGCGGCCCGGCTCGCGACCGAACAGTCGGCGGTGCAATCGCTGCTGTTGTGGGACCTGACGGACGACCGGTCCTGGCTGCATCCCACTCGCACCGATCTCGGCGCGGAAACGCCAGTCGGTACGTTCACGTTTCCGACACCGTTCACCGGTGGACGCATCGGCGCTCCCGCAGAGCCGAAGCCCGCGTGGTGGGGACTTCACGAAGGACTTTCGACCGGTGCCGGGGTGGCCGGCGGCGGTTCATGGGAACTGACGTCGATCCACCGTCCCCGGAACTCGCTGCTCACTCGGCGCGGGGTCTCGGACGACGGCGCAACCTGGTGGCCGACCGAGGAGGTCGACCGCAGCCGGTCCACCGTTGAATCGAGGAGCTGGTCGAGCACGAAATGGATGATCGAATCGCAGGCCGACGGCTCCGCGGTCATCGTGAACACCTGGGAACCGGAGACCGGCGTGCTGACCCGTGTGGGTGCGGGCGTGGCGTTGCGTCCGCCGGACGGTTCGGCCGCGCAGCGGTGGCGAATCGAGCGTGCGGATCGTTCGGTTCGCATCGTGAGCCTGGACGGGCCGGAGCGAGGCGTGTTGACGAGCGGCAACGGCGGGATCGGCGTTCGTCTCGATGTGGATCGTGGCGTCGTCGCCGACGACCCGGGCAGTTCGGCGGTCTCCCGCCAGCGCTGGATCCTCAACCCGGCGGAATGAGGCCGAGCGAGGGCCTGTCAGCGCGCGGCCGTAACGTGGCGCCATGTCGTCGACCGGGCTCATCGAGCCGTCCCGTCCCACCGCTACCGAGGTCGAAGCCGAGTTGGCCGAGCACGTGCGCACGCTCGCCGGCCCGGACGCGGTGCCACGGCCAGAGCAACTCGCCGCCGTCACCGCGGTGGTGGCGGAGCGACGCCGAACGCTGCTCGTGGCCCGGACCGGCTTCGGCAAGTCCGCCGTCTACTTCTCGGCCACCCGCATGCTCCGCGACCGTGGGTGGGGGCCAACCATCGTCGTGTCGCCGTTGCTTGCGCTCATGCGAGATCAGGTGGCTGCTGCGACCCGCTTGGGTTTGGCGGCGTTCACGATCAACTCGTCCAACCTGAACGATTGGGACGAGATCGAAGACCGGATCGCGCAAGACCAGGTCGACCTGCTGCTCATCGCACCGGAACGTCTGGCCAATCCCGGCTTTCGGGAGCGGGTGTTCGGACTGATGTTGTCCCGACCGTTCGCACTGGTGTGCGACGAAGCGCACTGCATTTCCGACTGGGGCCACGACTTCCGACCGGATTACCTGCGCTTGCGTTCCGTCATCGATGAGCTGCCGGCGTGGGCGCCGGTGTTGGCGACCACGGCCACAGCCAACCAGCGGGTCACGGACGATGTGGCCAGCCAGCTCGGAGCCGACACGCTGGCGCTGCGAACCACACTCGACCGTGAGTCGCTGCACTGCTCGGTGGTGGAGCTCGCTTCCGATGCCGAGCGGCTCGCGTGGCTGGCCGACAACCTCGACAACCTTCCCGGGTCCGGGATCATCTACACGCTCACGGTGGACCAGGCCACCACCACCGCCGAGTGGCTCGTTTCGCAGGGGCATCCTGTGGCGGCCTATTCGGGTTCGACCGCGCCGGAGGACCGGGAACAGCTGGAAGATCGTCTTCGCCGCAACGACCTCAAGGCGCTCGTGGCCACATCGGCGTTGGGCATGGGGTACGACAAACCGGACCTCGCGTTCTGTGTGCATCTGGGCCTGCCACCGACGCCCGTCGCCTACTACCAGCAGATCGGTCGTGCCGGCCGTGCAATCGACCGGGCGGTGGTGGTGGCGCTGCCGCGTCCGGTCGAAGACGAACGGATCTGGCGATGGTTCGACTCGGTCAGCCTGCCATCCGAGGCCATCTGCCACGAGGTGCTTGCCCAGCTGAGCGAGTCGTCGGCCATGTCGCTCACCCGGCTCGAGGCCAACGTGAACATGGGCCGGTCGCGGCTCACCACACTCCTCAGCATCCTGGACGTGCAGGGGGCGATTCTGAAGGTGAAGGGCGGCTGGGTTCGGTCGCCCAACGATTGGCAGTACGACGCCGAACTCGCCGAGCGGCTTCGGGAGCTGCGCGGCGAAGAGGCGGAACAGATGCGCCGTTACGTCGATCCACCCGGCTGTCGTTTGCGCTACCTGCGGGAGCTGCTCGACGACGCCGGTGCCGACGACTGTGGGCGGTGCGACCGCTGCGGCGACGGTCCGAGCTTCGTTGCGCCGTCTCCGGCTCGGGCGGCCGAAGCACAGGCGCTGCTCCGAGGCGCCGACATCGGCATCGAACCGCGACGACAATGGGCTCCCGGTCTCGACGAACCGAAGGGTCGGCTCGCACCCGAGGTGCAGGCGCAGTGGGGTCGGGCGCTGGCCCGCCTCGGCGATGGCGGTTGGGATCCGATCGTCGCCGATCTTCTCGATGGGAAGACCGGAGAGGTCCCGGCCGACCTGGTGCAGGCGATCGTGGGAATCCTGAAGCGCTGGGACTGGACGGCGCGGCCCACGTGGGTCGCCGCACTGCCGTCCCGCCGGAACGCAACACTCATCGACGCGGTCGCGGCCGAGATCGGCCGGCTCGGGAAGCTCCCGGTCTTCCATCCGTTCGTACATGATGTCGATGGCGCTGGATTCCAGAGCGACCAGGCCAACAGCGCTTTTCAGCTCGCCAATGTTTGGGGTCGACTGTCCGTCGATCCGGCCGGCCTCCCAGACGCAGAGGTGCGTCGCGGTCCCGTGTTGCTGGTCGACGACAGCGCCGACAGCCGCTGGACCCTGACCGTCGCCGCACACCTGCTCACGACGTCTGGAACGGGCCCGGTTCTGCCATTCGTTCTTCGGGCACGCTGACACCCACAGCATCGCAACAGGACCGCAATACGGCAGGCATCAAGTGGTTTTGTGGATGGTCCGAATGAACCGACATGGTGAAGAAGGCGGCGGAGCGGCCGTCACAATCGGTGGCGCGCAGCGTTGAACGGACGTCGAGCTTCAACGCGCTCGCGCTCATCCTGTTCTTCGGCTTCACCGGCACGTTGATCTTTGCCATCTTCGAGCAGCGATCCGCAGTGCGCGAGCAACAGATCGTGTTCGAACAGCGGGCCAATTCGCTGGTGGGTTCGGCTCGGCGGGGCGCCGATGCTCGAGTGAACGAACTGTCGACGACTGCGAACTTCGTGCGGGAGGCCGGACCGGTTTCGCAGTCGGTCTTTGAGCAGTTCCTGCTGGCCGAGGGTCAGTACACGGCCGACAACCTGACCGACCCCGGTGCGCTGTTGCTCGAGCCGATGCTGCGCGCCGATCTCGAGACCCGCGTGGAAGCAGAACGGGCGGCGGGCAACGAGGATTTTGCCATCGCGAGCTTTGCCAGCCGGGCGGATGCCGAGATGCTCGTGGTGACACGATCGGTCGTCGATTCGACTGTGCAGGGCGTCCGGGTCCGCGGTTTGGACATCACACCGTTCCGCGCCGACATGCTCGGGCCGGCCGACCTGCCCATCTTCGGCGAGACGGTGAACTGGATCGAACCCGTGGCGCTGGTGAGTTCGGTATCCGGCGTCGACGAATCCGAGCTCGATGGTCGAGGCACGGAGATCTTCGACGTCACGGCGGTGTTGATCCGCCCGGTGGCGCCAGGTGAGCCGAACCGTGGCTGGGTCGTTCGCTTCGTGAACAGCCAGGACCTCCTCGGCCAGACGCTCGATGTGCTTCCGCCGGGAATGAATGCCCGACTCACCGTGGACCACATCGACCAGGCGGTGGCCGAGTTCCGAACGCATGGCGAGCTCGAGTGGGCGGATGCGAGTCTGCGAACGAGCGCCTACGTCGAGTTCTCGACGGCGGGTTGGACGATCGAGGTGTGGGCGGACGACGACTACCTGCATCCGACCGGCCTCTTCGACCAGGCATTCCCCTGGGCATTCGGTGCGTCGCTCACCGCGCTCGCGCTGCTCATCGACATGTTCATTCGTCGGGGTCGTCGCCGCCTGTCGACGGCCGAATTCGAACTGGATCATGCGCTCACGCTGGCTTCCACGGATCCGTTGACCGGACTGCTCAACCGGCAGGGCCTGATCGATTCTTCTCGTCGGGTCGGTGAGTCGGTTCCGGCGGCCCTCTACTTCGTCGACCTCGACGGGTTCAAGCAGGTCAACGACAGCGACGGTCATGATGCCGGGGACCGGTTGCTCCAGGAGGTGGCTCGTTCCATCAGTGCCCAGTTCCGGGCCGATGACGTCGTCGCCCGTCTGGGCGGCGACGAGTTCGTCGTGTTCGTCCTGGGCAACAGCAATCCGCTGCTGCTCCGGACGACCTCGGAGCGGATCGTTCGGGCGGTCTCGTCCGTGGACGAACGAGTCACGTGCAGTCTCGGGGTGGCCACGCGAACCGGCGAGGGAGCCGATGTGAAGGAACTGCTTCGCGCAGCGGACGCGGCGATGTACGAGGCCAAGCGTGCCGGCGGCGACCGCTTCGTGCACGTCTGAGGTCCACCTCCTTCGGCGAGGGTCGATCAACGTTGCAGTACGAGTGAGAGTTCGATCGTCGCCGTGTCGCTGACGCCGGCAACGGCGGGTGCACTTGGGGTGTCGATGTCGAAGTCGGCGAGGGCGACCGTGGTGGAGCCGACGATGACCAGCCGGTCGCCGATGATCGTCGCATCGAGCGGAAGTTCGTGGGGCTGGACGACGCCGTGAATCACGAACTCGCCAACCGCCGTCAAGGTGACCGCGTCACCTTCGGCGGGGAGTGTCGGCAGCGGGATCGGCTCGGTGAGATCGAAGCAGGCGGCGGGGAAACGTCCGGTCTGCAGCGCCTGCGTTTTCATCTGGTCGTCGCGGATGCGGCTGTCGCTCGTGAGCCAGCTGAGGTTGGCGACGATGGAAGCGTCGGTGAGTGTGGCGTCCTCGATGGTGATCGCCCCGGCAACGCCGGAGGATCTGCCGACCGCGGTGAAGTCGACACCGCTGAGGATCTCGTCGATTCGGTAGCCGATGAAGGTCTGGTCGCCGGTTTCGACGACCCACGTGCCGTCGAGCTCGGCCGCGGAGGTCGGGGCTTCGCCTACTCCGGTTGCGGCCGGGAAGGTGGTTTCCAACACGCAGCGGCTGTCGGCCTCCGTCTCGGTCTCGCTCTGGGTCTCGTCTTCCGCGGTGCTTTGGGTCGCGGTGGTGGGCGTCGTTGTGTCGTCGGCGCCTCGCGCGGCGGTGTCGCCGTCCTGCAGTTCGGCTTCTTCGCGGGCGATGGCGGCAACCGTTTCGGCGAGGCTGACCTCCGCCGGGTCGCTGGAGAACAGCCCGAGCTGCCAGGCGGCAATGCCCAGAAGGATCAGTACCGCGCCACCGCCGAGGAGAAGTGTCCGCCGCATGGCTCCACCGTAGGTGCCGGGTGGCGTCGGGGCAGGGCAACCCCCGACCGCTGCGTTGGAGGCCGCAACGGCCGGGGGACCACGGGAGGCTCAGGCGGCGAGGTGAGCCTCCGTGGCGAAGGCGTGGGACAGCACGTCCTCCACCGTGGTTGCGAAGTGCAGTTCGACATCGGCGAGCACGTGCTCGGGCACGTCGTCGGCATCTTCTCGGTTGCCCTCGGGCAGGATCACGTGGCGCACACCGGCACGGTGGGCGGCCAGCACCTTCTCCTTCACGCCACCGATTGGCAGCACCCGGCCGTGCAACGTGACCTCGCCCGTCATGGCGACGTCGTTGCGCATGGGCGTGCCTCGGAGGAGGCTGACGAATGCGGTCGTCATGGTGACACCGGCGCTGGGGCCGTCCTTCGGAACGGCGCCGGCTGGGAAGTGCACGTGCCAGCGGCGATCGAGCGTTTCCGGGTCGAGGCCGAGGGTGTCGGCGTTTGCCCGGAGGTAGGAAAGCACGATCTGCGCAGATTCCTTCATCACGTCGCCCAACTGACCGGTCAGGGTCAGGCCACTCTCGCCGTCGGACGACGAAACCTCGACGAAGAGGACGTCGCCGCCGGCGCCGGTCACGGCAAGACCGGTGGCGATGCCGGGGAGCACGGTCCGTTCGACCGGATCCTCACGCATGGCGGTGCGGCCGAGTGCCGGGCGCAGGTCGTCGGTGTCGATGGTGACGACGGACTCGTCCGGGTTGCGGACGAGCTGACTGGCCGCGCGTCGAATGAGTCGATCGAGTCGCTGTTCGAGGCGGCGCACGCCGGCCTCACGGGTGTAGTCGCCGACGACCGTGCGAATGAGGTTGTCGTCGATCACGACCTCGTCGGCACCCACACCGTTGCGCTCGTGCAGGCGGGGAAGCAGGTGGTCGCGGGCGATGGCGACCTTCTCGTCCTCGGTGTAGCCCTCGACGGAGATGATCTCCATGCGGTCGAGCAGTGGCGCCGGGATCGTGTCGAGCACGTTGGCGGTGGCGATGAACACGACCTGGCTGAGATCGAGCTCGGTCTCCAGGTAGTGGTCGCGGAACGTCCCGTTCTGGGCTGGGTCCAGCACTTCTAGCAGCGCCGAGGAGGGGTCGCCGCGCCAGTCGGCTCCGACCTTGTCGATCTCGTCGAGCAGGATGACGGGGTTCATGGTGCCGGCGTCGATCATGGCGCGAACGACGCGGCCCGGGCGGGCGCCGACGTAGGTGCGGCGGTGGCCGCGGATCTCGGCTTCGTCTCGGACGCCGCCGAGCGACATGCGCACGAACTCGCGGCCCATGGTGGCGGCGATCGATTCGCCGAGGCTGGTCTTGCCGACGCCGGGCGGGCCGACGAGGGCGAGGATGGCGCCGTCGCCGCGACGCGGTGCGTCACCGTCCTGGGGTTCGCGTTCCTGGCGGAGTTTGCGAACAGCGAGGAACTCGATGATGCGTTCCTTGACCTTGTCGAGGCCGGTGTGATCGGCGTCGAGCTGGGTCTGGGCGGCGTCGAGATCCAGGTTGTCGGCGGTGGTCTCGCCCCAGGGCACGTCGAAGACGGTCTCCAACCAGGTGCGGACCCAGCCGGCTTCGGTGGACTGGTCGCCCATCCGTTCGAGCTTGTCGAGTTCCTTGGTGATGGCGGTCGCCGTTGCCTCGGGGAGCGCTCCTGCTTCGATCAGCTCGGCGAGTTTGGTTCGGTGGTTCTCGATGTCGTCGTCGCTGGACTCGCCGAGTTCCTCACGGATCGACTGCATCTGCCGGCGGAGGATGGCCTCGCGCTGGTCCTTTTCGAATCCGTCGCGGACCGAGCTGTTGATGTCGTTGGACACCTCGGCTTCGGAAAGGGCGGAAGCGGCCCAGTCCCGCGCCTTGACGATGCGTTCGTTCGGATCGATGGTCTCGAAGAGCTCCCGGCGGCGGTCGTCCTCGAGTTCGGGCCAGTAGGCGAACGTGTCGGCGAGTGCGCCGGGCTCGTCGATGTCGTCGAGCAGGCCGGTGAGCTGGTTGCCGCTGATCAACCCGAGGAGCCGATTGGCGTTGACCTTGTAGTCCTCTGCCGCGGCTCGAGCTTCGGCGGTGGGTTCTGGTTGGGGGAGTTCGGTGATGGCGACGCGCAGGACGCCGTCGGGGCCGGTCTCGCCCTGGCCGATGCGGACGCGGCGCAGGCCTCGCAGGACGGCCCCACGGGTGCCGTTCGGCAGCTGACCCTGCTGTTCGATGCGGGCCACGAGCCCGATTGGGCTGAAGTCGTCGTCGTGTTGGGGTACGGCCACGACCTCGGCGGTGTCGCCGGAGTCGGTCGCCGTTCGGGCGGCGGCGTCGAAGGCGTTTCGGGCCCCCGGACTCTCGGCCGCAATGGTCACGACCATGTCGGGAAAGATCACGCCGTTGGGCAGGGGAAGAATGGGGAGTGTGACGCTGTTGATGGTGGACACGGGCACCTCGAATCATGAATCGCTGTGTTGATTACATGATTACAACGGCGAGGTCGCCCGCCTATTCCCGGTCGTTCTCGGAAGATCCGGCGATCCAGCGGAGGATGTCGTAGAGGGCTCCGATGGCGGGGGCGTCGAGGCTGTCCGCGTCGGCGAGCGGCAGGTCGAAGACGAGGACTTCATGGTCCGTGAGGGACCGGTTTCGGGCGGCGCCGAGTTCGGTGAGCATGGCCCGCATTCGTCGATTCTCGGCGAGGGTTTCGAACCGGAGGTACTCGACTCCGGTGTCGATGGCCGTGTGCACGAGCAGGTCGAGGAGCAGTTTGCCGAACCCGTGACCTTGCATGTCGTCGACCACGGCCACGGCACCTTCGGCCACCTTCGGGTCGTCCTCCACCATGGCCAAGCGGGCGACGGCGATGCCGCGGCCTTCGTCGGTTCCGACGTCGCTGTCGCTGGTTGGGTCGGCGACGACCCAGGCGCGATGTCGGTCGTGGTCGATGTCGACGAGTGACGAGACGAGGTAGTCGCCGAGCCGTTGGCGCACGGTGAAGAAGCGCAGGTAGCGCGAGCGGGGCGACATCTGGCTGAAGGCGGCTTCAAGCGCGGGTCCGTCGGTGGCCCGGATGGGACGGATGACGAAGGGGGTGCCGTCGTCGAGCTCGCCGGCCACACCGTCGGGGGAGAGGGGGAGGTCCCAGGTGAGGCGCATGCCCTCGACCCTAGATTGCCGGCCGGGTCAGCGGGGGAGCGAACGACGGCGTCCGCCCATTCGGGAGGTGCCGATGTCGGCGCGTTGGCCGGCGTCGTGCCCGGCGAGCACGCCGTCGTGGTTGGAGACCGAGGTGCGGAGCGACGTGACGTTGGGGAACCGTTCGCTGACGTCCTGGTCGACGGCCTCGTCGCGCCGAACGAGTACGGGGAGTGCCGAGTCGCCGGTGGGAGTGGTGGCAACGTCTCGTGCGGTGTCTCGGGCGGCTTCGAGCCGTTCCCGAATGGTCCAGGCGAACTGGTTGAGGAACGACCTCCGGAAGCTCTTCGTTCGGTTCTCGCCCCAGGCGTTCACCTGTGTGCCGTGCGCCAGCATGACGTTGACAGCTTGGACGAGGAGCGAGGTGAACAGGATTTCGACGAGGTCGAGGTCGGACTCGTGGCCGACCACCGTGGCCCACTTGCCGTCAACGTCGAAGAGCGAACCGTCGTCGGCCATTCGCATGACGGTCTCCCGCTCCAAACCGAGGATGGCCCGACAGTTGTTGGCCCGGGCGACGCCGCCGAGGAGCAGGAACTTCTCTTTCGGATACGGGCTCGGAATCTGAATGAGCCTGGTGACGATGCGGCCCCGGCCCTCGCGCTCCTCGAGCAGCGCCATGTCGATGGCGTGCGAGGCGATGAGCTCCTGGGCCTTGGCCGTGTAGAGGGCCGCTTCCTCGGCGAACTGGGTGGACTCCGCCTTGGCGAGCAGCGCACGAACCTTCTCAAGAATGCGGTCTCGTTCTTCCATGTCTTCAGCCTCGCGCGGGGGTCTGACACGGAACTCTACGACGACGGATCGGTTACGGTTCCGGCATGATCGATCTGGAAGCGATTCGTTCTCTGGTGGCCGGCGACAGCGGGTTGGCGATGGTGTCGGTGGCTCGGGCGGACGGGTCGGTCCACACGTCGCTCGTGAACGCCGGCGTCTCGGCACACCCGACGACCGGAGAGGACGTGGTGGCGTTCGTGGTTCGTGGCGATGCCCACAAGCTGCGGCTGATGCTCAGCGATGGCCGATGCACGGTCGCCTGGCGCAACGGTTGGCGGTGGGGCTCGGTGGACGGCCCGGTCGAGGTGTGCGGCCCGGACCATGCCCTCGACGGGGTTGATGCTGCCACGGTGCCCGAACTGCTGCGACAGGTGTTTCGTGACGCTGGAGGAACCCACGACGACTGGGACGAGTACGACCGGGTCATGGCGGAGGAGCGACGAACGGCCGTGTTCGTTCGACCCGACCGTTTCCTCGGCCGCCCCTGATTCCGTCGATTGCACCCGCCGCGGCGGCTGCGCGACGAGCCACCCACCCAGCGCAGTGACCCGACGCCGCCGACGAGCCGCCCGCCAAGCGTAGTGACCGAACGCTGCCGGCGAGCCCGACGCCGCTGCACGGCGTGCGCCCAGCCACCCCCAAACAGTGGAACGCGCCGATGCCCCACCAAGGGACTCCTTGGCGGGTTCGGCGACTGCGATGAATTGCGAGCGGTTCAGAAGAGGGCGCCCGTCAGGTGCTGCTTCCGGCGTTGATCCAGCCGGGGTTTGGACCGGGTCGATGCCGGGTGCTTGGTTCGCCGTCGACGTCTGCCCGGCGGCGCATCTGCTGGCAACTCATGTGCGGTTGCCGGCCGAGTTTCCCAATTTCGGGTTTCGATGTTGCGAACCAGGGTGAGCTTCTGGGCGTGGAGCCGACTGTGGCAGGCCTCGCACAGGAGGACGAGATTGTCGATGTTGGTTTCCCCGGCGAGGGGTGCGTTCCACGGGATGATGTGGTGGGCAACGCAGTGTTCGTGGGACTTCGAGCACTGCTGACAGCCGCCATCTCGAGCGACGAGTGCCGTCCACTGCGCCCGAGTGACCGTTCGATGCCGGCGCCCTTCCCATAGCGTTTCGCCGATCTCCGAGTAGATGTGGCCGATGAACTCGCTTCGGCAGCAGAGCTCCTCGACGACGGTGCGTGGAAGCGCCTTGCCGTCTGCCGTGCGGATCACCGTGCTGTCCGCACCGGTCAGTTGATCGACAGTGACCGTGACGTGAATGATCCCGGCCGGGCGCTTCCGGGCCGGTGTGCCGGTTCGCTCGGTGGTGAAGATCTTCTGCACGGCATCGAATCGACGCTGCCGATGGGTTCGGGGATGTTCGGAGCTGCTTCGCTCCCGCCCGCCGTCTGCTTCGAACTCGGCATCGGCACCGGCGTTGATCTTGCGTTCCATCTGATCGATGGAGGTTTCGTCGGCCTCGATCACGAGCCGATGGAGGCCGTTGCGACTGCGGGTGCGGTAGACGTTGCGCAGCCGGTGGTGGCGCTGATGTTCGGTTTCGGCCTCGGTGTTGGACTTTCGCTTGGTGATCCAATCGTTGGTCTTCTTGCGACCCTGTTCCGGCGTGGACTGTTCGATGCTCTCGATGAGCTCCTCATCGCAGGCCGCGGCGCCGTCGGTATCTGACGCAGCGTCGGCCAGTACATCTGCCTGGTCGGTGGAGAGGCTGCCGGTTCGCATCTTGGTGGCGATGTTCGGATTGGCATTGACCGCCTTGCCGCGAGACGCCCGCTTCTTCGCTTCGTTGCGGGAGGTCTTTCCGTCCTGCGTGAAGAGGCCTTCGACCTGCGTGTCCGAGTCGCCCGCCTCGTAGCGATCGGCGACCGTTTCGGCTTCGACCGTGGTGAGCTGCCGGCGACTCCACTCGATCATCTGCAGCCGGGCGCGGGGATCGTCGACCCGCTGCAGTGCATGCACAGCAGACATGACGTGGTTCACCACGTGCTGTTGCTGCTGGGAGTCGCCGGTTGCCATGAGTTTCATGATATCGAACATACGTTCGATTTGCAAGTCGAACGGTGATCTCGTTGCGTCCACGTCCAGCCGGCAAGGCCGTTTCCCGAGGCGCGCCGCTTCTCGCCGGGGGCCGCCGTTCCCGGGGTGTGATTGTGGGAGGCTCGATGCATGGACCCATGGCATCGCGAGATTGTGGAACTGCACGACTTCTTCGAGGCGTACTTCCTCGGGACACTGCCGGCCGAGGATGTGCATCGGCTCGACGTATTGGCCGACGACTTCACGTTCGTGGGTCCGGACGGTCGCCGGTCGACCCGGGAGCAGACGGTGGCGGCGATCACGGCGGGGCATGCACACACCGAGTCGCTTCGGATCACCGTCACCGATGCGGAGTTGCTCGTCGACGGGCGCGACACAGTTGTGGCCCGGTACGTGGAGAACCACGAGTTGTCGAGCGGCTCGAACCACCGCGTGAGCACGGTTGCCTTCAGTCGCAACGACGGCGCGCCGAACGGATTGTCCTGGCGCACCGTGCATGAGACCTGGCTCGAGGGGACGCGGGACTAAACGCTGAACGATCTGGGAATAAGCTCTGCCTACACATGGTTGTTAGGCGGACCTTACAAAACGAGGAGTCTCATGTACGCAGAAGTACAGGAAGTACAACAACTCAGCCCCACGCTCCTTCGCGTGGTGCTCGGCGGCGGCACGCTCGATGCACTCGAGATGCCCACGGCGACCGACGCCTACATCAATGCGCAGTTCATTCCCGCCGATTCACCGGTGACGGTGCCGTTCGGTCCTGAAGACCTCGAGGGTCTCTCGGCCGAGCTCCGGCCGAAGCCGCGCCGCTTCACCATCCGCGAGTGGAACCCGACGAACCGAACGCTGTCGATCGACTTCGTCGCGCACGGCGACACGGGCTTCGCCGGTAGTTGGGCCCAGCGGGCCAAGCCTGGCGACCGGCTCCAGTTCAAGGGCCCCGGTGGCTCCTACCGCCCGTCCCCGAACGTGGACTGGCACCTGCTGGTTGGCGACGAGAGCGCGCTCGGTGCGATCGGCGCAAGTCTCGACAGTCTTTCGCCTGCCGCACGGGCGCTGGTGTTCGTCGTGGTCGACGGACCGGAGCACGAGATCGAGCTTCCGTCTGCGGCCGACGTCGACGTTCACTGGCTGCATCGCAACGGTTCGGCCGACCCGGAAGCGCTGCTGGCGACAGCAGTCGCTGCAGCCGACTTCCCGTCGGGAACCTTCGACGTGTTCGTGCACGGTGAAGCCGCCGAGACGCGGGCGGTCCGTCGGCACCTCCTGGCCGAGCGAGGGGTCGACCCGAGTGGAGCGTCGATCTCGCCGTATTGGCGCCGGCAGCACACCGATGAGGACTGGCGGGCCGTCAAGCGACAGTTCCTGGCCGAACAGGCGGCCGACGTCTGAAGGTCGACGTCCAGGAGGAATTCGCATATCAGCGGATTCCAGTTTGGTCTGATCCGTTCGTTGACACTCGGTCGCCACCGCGAATAGGTTGCGCGCCTGCTCGACCGTATGGGGGATGACCATGACCGATACGAATCACGATGCCGACGTCATCATCATTGGAGCCGGCGTGCTCGGGTGCGCAATTGCGCTCGAGATGTCCCGCCGAGGGATGCGCACCATCAACGTGGACAAGGCGTCGGCGGCCGGTGCCGGTTCGACGATCAACTCGTGCGCCATCATCCGCTTCACGTACTCCACGCACGTTGGTGTTGCGATGTCGTGGGAGGGCGGCCAGTACTGGAAGAACTGGGCCGACTACATCGGTGCCGAGGACGAGAAGGGGCTCATCGAGTTCCACGACGTCGGCCAGCTCAACGTGTTCGCCGACGAAGCCGAGCGGCTCGATCGAGTGCAGCAGTTGTGGGACGAGATGGGCATTCCCTACGAGCAGCTCGATGCCGACGAGCTGGCCGAGCGCTTCCCGTTCATGGACTTCGGTTGGTACGGCCCACCGACCCGCCCCGACGATCCGGCCTTCTGGAAGGAAGCCGAGCAGCAGGTGAAGGGTGCTCTCTGGAGCCCGGACGCCGGCTACATCTCCGACCCGCAGCTGTCGTGTCACAACCTGCAGCGCGGGGCTGAAGCCGAGGGCGGCGCATTCCGGTTCAGCACCGAGGTCACGGCGATCCTCCAGGAGGACGGTCGGGCGGCCGGGGTCGAGCTGGCCGACGGATCTTCGCTTCGGGCGCCCATCGTGATCAACGTGGCCGGCCCGCACAGCTCGATCATCAACAAGATGGCGGGTGTCTACGACGAGATGAACATCAAGACGCATGCCCTGCGTCACGAGGTGCATCACGTGCCATCACCCGAGGGCGTCGACTTCATGAACGCAGGCACCGTCGGCGCCGACGACGACATCGGCTTCTATTTCCGGCCCGAAGTCGGCAACAACGTGCTGCTCGGCAGCGTCGACCTCGAGTGCGACGGCCGTGAGTACGTCGACCCAGACGACTACGACACGACGATCGATCGAGACCAGTGGCACGCCCAGGTCCTGCGAGCCCAGCGGCGCATGCCGGAGCTCGGTATGCCGCACGAGGCTCGCGGCATCGTCGATCTGTACGACCAGAGCGACGACTGGCTCCCCATCTACGACCGCACGGCTCTCGATGGCTTCTACGTGGCGATCGGTACGAGCGGCAATCAGTACAAGAACGCCGGCTCGGTCGGCCAGGCGATGGCCGACCTGATCGACGCGGTCGAAGCCGGCCATGACCACGACGCCGAGCCCGTGCAGGTGACCGGCCGGTACACCGGTCTGACCATCGACCTTGGCGCCTACAGCCGCAACCGCGAGATCAACGCCGACTCATCGATGTCCGTTCACGGCTGAACTCAGGTCATTCGTTCGAGGCGGCGGTTGCCGAGCGACGCCAACGTGGTGCTGAGCAACAAGGCCGCCGAGACCACGCCGACGGCGACGGCCAATTCGCCTCCGGGCATGCTGTCGACCGATACCGCGATGGCGCCGGAGATGAGAAGGACCTCGACCGCAGCGACGCCGAGTACCCGGGGCTCGAGCCACATGGTGAGGAGCCCGAGAGGCAGGAGAAGCAGCGGCAACAACCCCATTGCGAAGATGCCGATGCTCAGTCCTGCGATGTGGAGCACGGCCAGCGCCAAGGCGATCCGTGGACCGAGTGCTGGGCGTCCGTCGCCTTTCCAAGCGACCACCACTGCCAGAGCGGAGATGATCACGAAGGACGACACACCCTGTCGGGGCCAGTCGTGCGCAAGGCTCAGGCCGACGAGGAAGGGTGGCACGAGCGCCATCCATCGGGTCGAGTGAAGAGTGAGAGCAAGAATTACTGCACCCGCCAGCACCGACCACAACGGGTTCACCAACTCGAAGTTTCGAGGCAAGAGACCGAGCAAGTCGGCCGTGTTGGTTGCCGTGCCTTGGAGAATCCACCACGTCACGGCGAAGGCCGCGCACTGGATCCACATCTGGCGCAGGCTCCCGCCCGTCGCAGCGAGACTTCGGGTGCGGAGGCCATGGGCCAGCAGCGACCTGGATTCGCGGGCGGACCACTGTTCGTCGTGGAGGTCGTTGGCGGTGTCGAGGATTTCGTCGCCGTGCGCCGTCCAGTAGTCGGCCGGAAAGGCGCGGGTCACGAGGCCGTAGTTGCTCATGCGGTGGCCGCCTTCGGGAGGGGGCCGATGGTGGCGGTGGCCGCTTCGAGTGCCTGCCGCAGCCGCAACGCCTCTGCCTGGGTGGCGTGCTCGCCGGCTTCGGTGATGCGGTAGTACCGGCGCTTGCGGCCGTTCACCTTCTCTTCGCGGTCGACGACAAGATGCCCCTCGTCGACCAGCCGATCGAGCGCGCCGTACAGGGTGCCGGCGGTGAGTTCGACGCGACCGTTCGACAGTTCTTTCGCTCTGCTGGCGACGGCGTAGCCGTGGAGTGGCTCTGCATGGAGCGCAAGAAGGATGAAGTAGGTGGGTTCTCGCATGTGTTCGACAATAGTACGGTTACCGATACATAAGCAACCGATGCATCTGTGGATGCAATCCGCCTTCCTCCGACGGAAAACCGTCGGGCCCTACGATGTGCTTGGCGAAGGAGGTGCTCCATGCGACCGATGCTGCAGCGCCAGGCGACAAAGCAGGACGACTGGGAGTACCAGCGTTTGGACCAGACGGCGGCGGCTGCATGCGCATTCGCTCCGGCGATCATGTGGGTCGCCGAGATGGTGCACCTGCGCGAATGGGACTGGTTCCGTGGAAGCATCAGCTCGTACCACGACGTCGTTCCGCCCGGCGCGTTCTTCATCCCGTTGACGGTGGCCGTGATGATCTTCATCACGAATGGTGTGGTCGTCGAGAACCATCAGGTCCACGTGATGATGGGCCTCTATCTCCTCGGCGTCATCCTCTTCGACCACGACGGCGCAACGACCATCCCGCACTTCTTCTTTGCCGGCTACTTCTTCGTGACCGCCTCACTGCTCGACCTCACCAGAGACGACGAGATCGACTGGAGCTGGAGCCGCTGGCTGGGCGAATGGCTCACGCTTCCGTGGGTTCTGCTCTGGAACAACATGAAGGACTTCCGAACCCAGTGGCCCCGTGTGGCCATCGTGCTGTTGCCGTTCATCGTGCTCGGCGGAATCGCTTGGCTCGTGCCTGACTTCCGTGAGCGCTGGCTGTTCATCGCCGAGTGGCTCGCGCTGATCGCTGTCGTCGCCCAGTATCTGGCGCACGCCGCCGACCACGAGCACCACGCCTCGCACTGAGTTTGCGCCGAGCGCGAACAAGCTCACCGGATCGTGAAGTTGGACTCTCCGATTGGTGTTTCTTCGACTCGATCGACCTGTCGAACTGACGCGAACTGCGGTCCGTCGGCGCACCAGGCAGCCAGCGCATCGAGCTGTTCCCGGGTGCCTTCAGCGATCACTTCGACTCGCCCATCGGAGAGGTTGCGAACCAAACCGACGACGCCAATGGCCTTGGCCTCGTGTGCACACGACATGCGATAGCCGACCCCCTGCACCCGTCCCATCACGGTCAGCCGCACCCGTTCGATCACGCCTATCAATCTAGATCGCACCGGTGGTGGCCTACTGTCCGAGACGTGAATCGCCTCGACATCGCTGCGCGTTATCTCATCGCCCAGGGCGTCATGGGACTGGTGTGGTGGGCGCTCCTGCTGGCCGATACTTCGGTGCGTGGATGGTTCGTTCCCGACGCAACTGCTTGGCCGGCCGCGAGGTCGCTCGTATTCGCTGATCTGGTGATGTTCTGCGGTGGTTCGATCGCCGCAGGAGTGTTGGCCTTGCGGAGGCATCGATGGGCACGACCAGCCGGATGGGTCGCCCTCTGCTCCACGGCCTACGCAACGCTTGTTGCCGTCGGTTGGTTGCTGGCTCCGGTGGACCACTGGTTGGGGTGGGTTGGCGGCGATGGCTCCCACGTTGGCGATGACGGGACTGGCCGTGGCTGTGGTGACGAAGGATCCGCGCACATGAGGTTGTTTCGGGTTGCGGAGATGGCGTCCTTCCGACGGAACTATGCGAAGACGCTCCTCCAGACGGCGGTCATGTGGACCATCTTTCTTGTGGTCGGTCCGATCCTGGTCGCACAGCTGGAAGGGAGGCTCGGACTGCCCACGTTCACGGGCAATGTCGGCGTGGGGGTCGTCCTCTTCATCCTCGGCGGGAGCCTCGGTCTGCGATCCGGTTACGTGATGACTCGGGTGGGTGAAGGGACACCGCTCCCGATGGACACGGCCCGCAACCTGGTCATCGCCGGCCCCTATCGGCGTGTGCGAAACCCCATGGCTGTGGCAGGCACCGTGCAGTCGATGGCGGTCGGTGTTGCCCTGGGGTCGCCAGCGGTGTTCGCAGCCACCGCGTTCAGTGCGATGCTCTGGAACTACGCGGTGCGGCCGACCGAAGAAGCCGACTTGCTCGAACGCTTCGGAGAACCGTTCGAGCGGTACACCCGGAATGTTCCGTGCTGGATTCCGAGGCTTGACCCATGGACCGTCGCATCACCGGAGGGTCGGCGATGAACGCAGGCGGCGACGGGGGAGGCGAGCCAGTCGATCCGGCGACGGCGCAGTACTACGAGCAGTTCGGCGCCGACTCGGTGGATCGGTGGGAGTCCATCCCGCCCGACGCCGGCCTCACTCCGTTCTTCCCGACCGCGTTCCCTCCGGGATCCACGGTGCTTGATATCGGTTGCGGGTCGGGCCGTGACCTGGCCCGGCTGTGCGCCGCCGGCCACGAGGTCCATGGTGTCGAGCCGAGCTCATCGCTGCGGCAGCGATGCATTGAGGAGCATCCCGAGCTTGCGGGCCGCGTTGTCGCTGGCCGTCTGCCGGATCGGCTCGAGCTTCCACAGGACTGGCCGGGTTCGTTCGACGGAATCGTCTGCTCGGCGGTCCTCATGCACATTCCGACGTCGGAGTTGCCCGCGGTCGCTCGTGCACTCCGAGCGTTGATGCACTCCGGGTCCCGACTGTTGGTTTCCCTTCCCGCTCTTCGTGCGAAGATCGTGGGCAGGCGCGATCCGCTCGGACGGCTGTTCAGCGGTGTAACGGTGGAGGAGTTGCAATCGGTGTTGGCGCCGTTCGGGCTGGAGCTGCACACCGCTTGGCTCGGTCGACCCGATGCGCAAGGCCGGCGTGAGAACTCGTGGGATGTGGCGATGTTCGAAGTCTCGAACTAGCCGTTTCTCGACGGTCACGTGTCGCAATTCGCTCAACTTGTTCGACCATCTCTCCGATCACTCGGCCATGTCCCCGCCACAACCCGCCACGGTCGTGCCGTCCGCGGCACCGACCAGCCATGCCCCAAAGCGTCCGGCGTCTGTTGTGTCCACCCGATTGCAGCCGCCGGTTCGTCAGAGCCGACTGGCGTCGAAGGTGGGCTCGAATCGCATCGCCATCCACGCGGCGCCGAGTCGAGCCGTCTGTCTGACCGCTGGTGCGGTCGGCCTCACCATGGTCTTCCTCGGCTTCGTGGCCGGGTTGATTCGTGACGGTTCGTTGATCACGGCGATCGGTCAGGGCGTGTTCACCCCTGTGCTTCCCACGGCGCTTGCCGCGTTGATCGGCTGGGGAAACGAACACCGCGCTCGCATTGCGTTCAGCCTGATCGGCGCCGCAGTGATTCCCGTGGTGCTGCTGCAGATTCTCGGCTCGCTCGCCGTCTGACCCTCGGGTAGCCGCAAGCCAGACATCCAAGCTCAGACGGCCATCGGCTGCGACAATCGCCCGATGCTGCATCTCCCTGAACTGCTGCCGGTCGTGCTCGTGCATGGCGGCCTGCACGACGACCCGCCGATGACGGGTGCCCGGTTCTGGGAGACGAGTGGTGTGGTTCGCGGCCTTCGCGGCAGGAACGTCGAGGTGGTCGTTCACGAGCGACCGCCGCAGCCGAGCTCGTGGCACGAAGAGGCGGACGCGCTGGTGGCGACGATCGAAGCGTCGGGTCACGACCGGGTGGCGCTGGTGGCAGGTTCGAACGGTTGCAGCGTTGCCTTGCGCGTGTTGTTGGACCGACCGGAACTCGTGGCCCGCACCATGTTGTGCTGGCCGGCAACCGCCGGCGATCAGGTGATCGACGAACTCGCACGCATCATCATCACGGACGTGCACGGCGTCACGGCGGCCGACGAACTGCTCGCGGGGCGGCCGGTCCGCGGCGTCGACGCGAAGGACCTGACGACCCTGAACGGCGAGCTCGTCATCTATCCGTCGATGCCGGAGAACAAGGCCCATCAGCGGTCGACGGTGATGGAGCTGCTCGCTTTTGTGCCCGGGTCGATGATGGTCGGCGGCAGTCCCGAGCCGATCGATGACGACTTCTTCGATCACTGCGAGTCGTTCGTGGCGACGGTCGAGGCCTTCTCGAAGCTTGTGCACGACGACTGACCCCGTCGTCCCGGTGTCGCGTTGACTACGGTCAGGTGATGGCGAGCACTTCTGCAGATTCTCCGACCGATCCATTCCAGCGCGCACTGTCGGGCCTGGGCTTCCGAGCGATCGGACCGGCGAGCCGTGGCGGTCGGATCGCCGACCTGGTCGTCCATCCTGAGCGCCCGTCAACCTGGTACGTGGCGGTGGGTTCCGGGGGTGTGTGGAAGACCACGAACGCGGGCACGACGTGGACACCGATCTTCGATCATCAGCGGTCGTACTCGATCGGTTGCATCGCGCTCGACCCAAATCAACCGGAGACGGTTTGGGTGGGAACGGGCGAGGCGGTGAGCGGCCGCCACGTCGCTTGGGGTGATGGTGTCTATCGCAGCCTCGATGGCGGGGCTTCGTGGGAGCACATGGGCTTGGCGGGCACCGAGCACATCGCCGACATTCTCGTCGATCCGCTCGATGGGGACATCGTGCATGTGGCGGCCGAAGGGCCGCTGTGGTCGTCGGGCGGGGAGCGGGGTCTGTTCACGACCCGGGACGGTGGTGCCACGTGGGAAGCGTCGTTGACGGTCGACGACGACACCGGCGTCACGTCCGCCGTGCTCGCACCGGACGATCCGGACACGATCTACGTGGCCACCTATCAGCGGCGTCGGAACGTGCGGGCGTTCATGGGTGGAGGTCCGGGCTCCGGCATTCACGTGTCGAACGATGGTGGCGAGACCTGGACGAAGGTGACGGAGGGAATTCCCGGCGGCGACCTGGGCAAGATCGGGCTGGCGGTGACTCCGGCCAACCCGGACGTCGTCTACGCGACCATTGAAGCGCCGACGGACCCGAAGGCGAAGAAGCCGGGTCGAGGCTTCTACCGATCGATGAACCGCGGTCGGAGCTGGGAGCATCGCAACGACTACATCTCCGGCGGCACCGGACCGCACTACTACCAGGAGATCTTTGCGTCGCCGCATGATGTCGACAAGGTGTACCAGGTCGACGTGTTCCTTCACGTCACGATCGACGGTGGCAAGACGTTCAAGCCGACGGAGACCGGCAAGACGAAGCACAGCGACAACCACGTGGTCTGGATCGACCCGGCCGACCCGGATCATCTGCTCGTCGGCTGCGACGCCGGCATCTACGAGACGTTCGACGACTGCGTGTCATTCCGGCATGTGCCGAACATGCCGATCTCGCAGTTCTACCGAGTGACGGTGGACAACAGTGAGCCGTTCACGAACATCATGGGAGGAGCGCAGGATCTCGGCACGTTGGTGGGCCCGACCCGCACGACTCACGTGGACGGCGTCCGGAACCACGACTGGTGGGTGCCGCTCGGCGCGGATGGCTATCAGGTCGCCTTCGACCCGCACGAGCCCGACATCAGTTACATGGAGTGGCAGGTGGGCAACATCATGCGCCACGACCGCCGCACCAATGAGCTCACCGACATCCAGCCGATCGGTGCGCCGGGAGACGACCCGGAACGGTTCAACTGGGACACGCCGATCGTGCTCAGCCCGCACGTGCCCGGCCGGTTGTACGTGGCCTCGCAGCGGGTGTGGCGCAGCGACGATCGTGGTGATTCGTGGACGCCGATCAGCGGTGACCTGACCGGTGGTGCGAACCGGTACGAGCTTCCGGTGGGCGATCGGGTGTGGAGTGTCGACGGTCTGTACGACCACATGGCGATGTCGTGGTGGGCAACGATCACGTCGCTGTCGGAATCGGTCGTGGCGGCCGACGTGCTGTACGTCGGAACCGACGACGGCATCGTGCAGATCTCCGAAGATGGCGGAGGTTCGTGGCGCCGATCCGGCGATCTTCCCGGGCTTCCCGAAGAAGCGTTCGTCAACGACATCGAGGCGTGCCGCCACAACCCTGACGCGGTCTTCGTGGCGGCCGACGATCACAAGAACGGCGACTACACCCCCCACCTCTTCGAGAGCGAGGACCGGGGCGCGTCCTGGCGTTCGATTCGGGGCGACCTCCCGGACGGGATCATCATCTGGCAGGTCGAGCAGGACCACGAGGACCCGAACCTGCTGTTCCTCGCAGCCGAGAACGGCCTGTGGGTGACGCTGGACCGTGGCGAGCACTGGCACCCGCTCGGCAAGGGTTCGGACGGCGCCGGCGGTGCGGGCGCCACCGTGCCGACGATCTCGATGCGCGACCTCGTGCTGCAACGCCGTGACGACGACCTGGTGGCGGCGTCGTTCGGCCGCGGGTTCTACGTGTTGGACGACTATTCACCGCTCCGCTCGCTCACCGCCGACGCGCTGGCCGAGCCGGCGGCGCTGTTCCCGATCCGTCGGGCCTGGCGCTACGTGCCCCACCTCGAGTCGCAGGCCGAGGGTCAGCCAACGCTCGGGTCGACAGCGTGGAAGGCCCCCAACCCAGAGTTCGGTGCCGTCATCACCTATCACCTGGCCGACGACGTTCACTCCGCTGCTGGCGCCCGACGAGCCCGGGAGAAGACGCTCGATGGCGACGTGCCGTTCCCCGGGCATGACCAGCTGTTTGAGGAGCATGTGGCGGCCGACCCGGTCGTGCAGCTCGTGGTTCGCTCGCACGACGGTGCCGTCGTGCGGACGGTGCCGGCGCCGGCCACGGCCGGGCTGCATCGAGTGGCCTGGGACCTTCGCGGCCCGGCGCCGGATCCGATTTCGCTCACGAAGCCCGAGTTCGTCGAACCCTGGGTGACCGACCCGCAGGGCCCGCTCGTGGCGGCCGGCGCCTACACGGTCGAGCTGACGGTGACCCGCGGTGGCGTGGCCGAGGTGCTCGCGGGTCCCGAGCCTGTCGAGGTTGTCGATGTGCCCGGCGCAGGGACGCACGACGCCGCCTTCATCGACGAGACGGCAACGCTTGCTCGGACCGTTGCCGGTGCGGCGAAGGAGATTGGCGCAGCACGGGATCGGGTCACGCACCTGCGGGCCGCCCTCGCCGGAGCAACGGGAGCGGATGCCGAACTCCATGGGCGCCTCGACGCGGTGAACCGACGGCTCGAAGCCGTCTCGGTGGCCGTCTTGGGTGACCCCATTCTCCAGAAACTGGAGGAGCCGTTCGCCCCGTCCATCAAGGGGCTGGTCGACCGGGTCGCCTACTTCCACTGGATCACCCGGGCGGAGCCGACGGCAACACAACGTGCCGCAATCGAACGAGCTGGCAGTGAGTTCGGCCCGGCGCGAAGCGAACTCGACGAGGTACTCGCCGACCTGGCCGCGGTGACTGCAGCAATCGACGAGGCCGGCGGCGGTTGGACGCCGCGCTGACGCAGGTGACGGGTTGGATCAGCTGGGGGTAGGGTGCGCGCATGCGCGGGCTCAACATTCCAGAAATCGATGAAGACTTCACGGCCGATCCGGTCGAGCTCTTCTTCGACCTTGCATTCGTCTTTGCGTTCTCCCAGTTGGTCGCACACCTCGTGCACCATCCGACCTGGACCGGGGCGTGGGAAGCGGCGCTGCTCTTCGCCATCTTGTGGCTGCCCTGGTCGTGGTTCACGTGGTCGGCCAATGCCGTGCCCGGAAACCAGCGGGCGGTGCGAGCGGTCTTCCTGGTCGCCACCGCCGTGACGGTGCCCATGGCGGCGTCGGTGCAAACCGCGTTCGGTTCCGGAGGTGCGACGTTCGCCGTCGCTGGCGCGTTCATCATGCTCATGTCCATCGCGCTCCAGCTCCTGGCCCTGGACCGGGACTCCGACACCTACCGCGACGCAATGCGATTGGCGGCACCCACTGCAGCGTCGCTCTCCTTGCTTGTCATCGGTGGGTTCGTCGAGGGCGACGCGCGCGTGGCCATGTGGGTCGCCATGGTCGTGATCACGCTTGCCGGAACGGCCGCAGCCGGAGGCGGCGAGTGGATCGTGCGCGCCGGCCACTTTGCCGAGCGCCACGGACTGATTCTGATCATTGCGTTGGGCGAAGTGATCGTGGCCATCGGCCTTTCGGTCGTCGAGGGATTCGGCGAGGGTGGTGGCCTGACCGGCCCGATTCGCATCGGCCTGTTCGCCGCCGGCGCTTTTGCCGGTCTGCTGTGGTGGTCCTACTTCGATCGTGTTTTGCCGGCCCTCGAGCACAAGGCCGAACAGCTGACGGAGTTCCGCGGCCGCTACGCCCGCGACGTCTACACGTGGGCGCACGCACCGATCATCGCCGGCGTGATCACGGCGGCGGCTGCAGTGGAGGAGATCCTCCTGCATCCGAGCGACCACCTTCATGTCGAGTTTCGCTGGATGTTCGCCATCGGCCTGTCGCTCTACTTCGGCGGCATCGCCATCGCCGTCTGGCGTGCGTGGCGAGTCGTTGCCCGTGAGCGCCTTGTCGCCTTGGCGGTGATGATCGGCCTCTGTGCGATCTCAGGTTCGTGGGAGGCCGTGTGGCTGCTGGTCGCCATCGACGTGGTGCTCCTGGTTGCCCTGATCTTCGAGCACCTGCGCATCGAGACCCACAACTCGGCTGCCGAAGCCGAAGCAGCGGCGGCGGAAACCACCGCGAGCTGACGATGCCGGTCAGGCGCAGGCCACGTCTTCGTCCGCAACGGGGACGAACACGAACACGTCGCTGCCTTTGAGCAGGTAGAGCTCGGTCTCGTCGGGCGACGAGTACATCGCCCGGTCACCGGCGGCCCGAAGCCCGGTGTCGACCGCGTTCGCCGGCAGTTCTCCGAGCACGGATCCGGCGTCGAAGTGCGAGACCGCCTGATCGGTGTTGTGGAAGAACTGCGGCTCCCAGTCCTGCTCGGGCGGGACTGCGTTCTCGCCGGTGTACGGCGTGCCGATGGGGACACCGATGGAGATGAATTCGGCAGCATCCCATTCGCAGTGGTCGTCGCCGAACCGGTGGAAGACGAATTCGAGGTTGACGGCGCAGCCACCTTCGTCGGTCCAGTTGATGCGGTTCGACGAGTCGTCCCGGAACCACTCGGGCTCGGAGCTCAGGTCGGTCCACGAGCCGGCTGGACCGTCACACTCGTCGACGGGTGCGCTGCCAGGGTCTGCGCTTCCGGTTCCGTCACCACCGCAGGCGGCGAGCAGAACGGCGCCGACCAGCAGCGGGCGAAGAGAGGCCATGGCGTCAGACTAGGTCAGCATGGCGACGGCCCAGGCCGTTCTGATGCCGTCGAGCGTGACCGCCACGTCATTCCTTCCAATCGAGCGCAGTGGCGCGGATCCCGGTGAGCGAGATCGACCCATCCATCGCAACGATGGCGACCGAGCTGTTCACGTCCGCGTCGCCGATACCTCCGGCGGACACGTTCCGGATGTAGGCGAGCTGCTCGCCGGTGGGGGACCAGACGGGCCACGACGCTCCAAGTGGATCGGTCGTCATTTGCACGACGTCTTCTGTTTCTAGTGTGGCCACGAACACCTGCTCCACAAGCTTCTCGTCCGGCGACGACATCGTCACGAACGCAAGGCGGTCATCGACCGGCGACCAGGTCACGTCGGTCTGCGTGCCGGGGATGTCGTACAGGCGGTAGGCCGGTTCCTCGGAGGTGATGTCCACCATCCAAATGTCTGCCCGGTCACCGTCGTGCGTTCCCGGCCCGATGAAGGCGATGCGTGTGCCGTCGGGAGACCACGTGGCATCAGTGCTGTCCTCGTTCGTGGTGAGTTGCGTTCGCTCACCGGTGGAAACCTCGAAGAGGAAGAGATCATCCGCAGATTCCGATCCTCCGTAGTAGACGACGTGGGTCCCTTCCGGTGACCACGCGCTGTCATAGCCCTCATAGCCGAGGGCAAACGAGCCTTCCGCTCCGTCCTCGACAACGATGTGGTCAGTTCCGTCCGCGTTTCGGATGGCGATGCCACTGCGTCCGTCGATCTCCGTCTCGTACACAACCCGAGTCCCGTCGGGCGCCCAACTCGGCCGGCCGCTGTAGCGCCCGTCCTCAGCGATCACGGAGACAGCGGAACCATCCACGTTCATGCGCAGCAGCGCGGTCCCAGAGTCGGTCTCGCTGGTCCATGCGATCGTCGAACCGTCCGGAGAAAAGCTGCCGCGATGGTCGTAGCCGTCGTTGTCCGTGAGGACCGTGCGCTCAACCGGCGCACCGGCGCGTAACAACACCATCTCGCGGTCCTCGCCATCGTCTGGGATGGCCGAAGCGAGGATCGTGCCGCCCCAATCGGGAGCAGACCGGGTCGAGAGGAGGTGACAGTCGTGTTCGTGGATCGTCAGGAGCTGTTCGCGTTCAGCGACGTTGTAGCGGATCCCGACGGCGAGCTCGAACTCGTTGGTCTCACTCGAGCATTCGTCGGCGGCAGCCGCATCGAACGCAGCCCGGCTCATGCGTTGGTGATGAATCGCTCCGTGGCGGCGATCGATCATCTCGTCCCACGTGGTTGCCGTACTCGCACCGATCGGCCGGTTCATGAGGTCTGGTAACAGATCACACGACGACTCGAGTTGCACCGCTGCCGCGAACTCATCGGCATTCGCCGTTCGGACATCCGAGGCAGACGCCCCTTCCAGGAACCCGTTGCATCCCATTTCTGCGAGGAACCCGAAGAGGGGGAGTGATGCATCGTGCTCTCCGATGGCGCGGTAGACCTGCTCGACCGCTCCATCCCACGTTTCGGTTTGCGTGGCCAGCGAAGCGCCACCGGCCAGGGAGATGTCGGGCCGAACGGTTCGGCCAACAGGACAGTGGCCGGCGTAGAGGAACGTGAGAATGTCGGGCCCATCAAAGTCGAAAGTTGTTGCGAGGCAGAGCCCGTCGCCCAGGGTGAGAATCTCGTGGACTGTCGTGCCGAGTTCACCCGAGTTCCAGGTGACCAGATCCTGCGTCGACCACATCGCGGTCCGCGAGGTCTCATTGGAGTACTCGTTTCGGAACGCGTAGAGGCGATCCCCACTGTCGGCGAACTGGGGGACGTCGGTCCCCCAGGGAGCCGAGAGACGTTCGGCTGTCCATTCCACACCATCCACCGAGGTGCTCGTGTAGATCTTCGACCGGTCCACGGGAAGCGCGCCGTTGCCGATCGCCACATACCGCTCAAGTGTCGTGCTCCAGAAGTAGTGGAGAATGGAGCGAACCTCAGACGCCTCGTCGGCACGTTCGAACGGCCGGGCGATCGTCCACTCGCTCCCGTCGAAGAACGCGAGCGCAGGGCCCTTTCGGTGATGCTGACTTCGGGCGACGTGGGTGACGGTCACGCCGTCAGGCCCGTCGATACTCCGGTACGGCTGCATCTCCTGTAGGTCGTTGTGTGCACCTCGAGGAACGGTCACTGTCTCGGGTTCGACCCGTTCCCAGTCGCCGATGGAGGTGGAGGTCCAGGCCGCAACCGTGGCCGAATCGTGCAGAAGCTCGAACACGGTCGTTCCGTTCCGATTCCACAGGTACGAACGCACTTCGCGAAGGTGTCCGAACTCTTCTGTCGCGTCCACGCTCGCTTGCCACTCGGTTCCGTCGGCGGACTCCAGGATCATGGTTGGCGTCGAGACGATGAACGCGTCGTCACTCACGTGTAGCGCCTGGGGTTGGACGTTCTCGGCGAGTGGGTGGAAACGCCACTCGGAGGATCCGTCGTGGGTCACCAGCATGGTGGTTTCCTCTGACACGCCAAGCGCCAGCAGGCCGTTGCCTCCGTCCACCACGGAATACACGGAGACGGAGCTGTCCCAGCCCGCCAAAGGCCCCCACGGTTGGTCGACCAGTTCCTTGATCCCGTCCGGAGCGGCGAAGGGCAAGGTTGCCGGGGCCTCCTCGCTGCTGCAGGCCGCCACCATGGTCGCAAACGCGAGCAAGGTCAGGACACGCCCGTACTTCATCATCGATTCCCCCGATTGGTCCGCCTGGATCCTCTTCCTCAATCGGCTTCGATGGGGCGAGGTTGAACGGTGGCCTTCGATCGGGTTTCTGGCCGGTGAGGCTGCTCGAGTGTCGAGCTCTCGATCAGGTCAGCAGCGCGACGGCGTCCTCGCCCCATGAAGCCACGGTGTCGCTGAGGGCATCCATCTCCGAGTCGAGCACGTAGAGCCCACGGGTCGGCACAGACGCGCCGAGCTCGACGAGTAGCGGCCGCAGATGCACCTCGGGTGCGAGCGCATGTTGATGACCGGCGCCGACCATGACCGGCACCGCTCGGGTGCCGGCGAGGCCGTTGTTGCCGTACTGGTCGAGAAACGCCTTGAGCAGTCCTGTGTACGTGGCCTTGTAGGTCGGGCAGGCGAAGACGATCACATCGGCCGAGGCGACCTCGGCCGTCAGTGCCTGCACCGCCTCATTGCCCCACTCGAATAGGTGCGGGGCGACCGGTGCGAGCTCGTGCACGGCGACCTCGTCGCCCCGAGCCGCAGCGATGGCATCGCCGACGGCCGAGCCGATGGTGGTGGTTCGCCCGCCCGGATTCGGGTTTCCGATGACGACGGCAACGCTCACTTGCGCGACTCCATGAGCGGCATGACCTGCTCGCCGAACATCTTGGTGGCGACCGGGTAGTCGTCGAACACACACATGGTGCCCTTCACGCCAGGGATCTGGGCGACCTCATCCAAGCGGGCGGCGATGGTGGCCGGGCTGCCGACGATGGCACCGATGTTGAGGTTGAACGCCTGCTGCATCTCCGCAATCTTGTCGGCGGTGGCGCCGGCGGTGTCCATCTCGGCCGCGCCGATGAGGAACTTGATGGCTTCGAGGTCGGCGCCGTCCTGGTAGTGCTGCCACTTGGCTTCGGCCTCTTCATCCGTATCGCCCATCGTGATGTGGAAGAGCACGTAGACGCCGACGTCGCGGCCGGTCTTCTCTGCTGCTGCCATGAGCCGGCTGGCGTCGTTGCGAACGACGTCGAGGTCGCTGGTGCCGATGATGAACTGGTAGTCGCCGTAGGTGGCGCAGAACTCCATACCCCGATCACTCTGGCCGGCGCACACGAGTGGCACGCCGCCATCCTTCGGTGGCGGCGAGAGGCGACAGTCGTCCATCTGGAAGTACTCGCCCTTGAGGTCGGACACGCCGTCGGACCAGAGGTCCTGCATGATCTTGACGTATTCGGTGGCGTAGTCGTAGCGCTTCTCGTAGTACCAGTCGCCAGGCCACACACCCATCTGGCTGTATTCGATCTGGTTCCAACCGGACACGATGTTGATGCCGAACCGTCCGTCGCTGATGTCGTCGATGGTCGAGGCCATGCGGGCGACCATGGCCGGCTCCATCGTGGGCAGTGCGACGGAAGCGAACAGGTTGATCTTCTCGGTGGCGGCGGCGAGGCCGGCCATGAGCGTGAAGGATTCGAGGTTGTGGTCCCAGAATTCGGTGTCGCCACCGAAGCCCCGCAGCTTCACCATGGAGAGAAGGAATTCGAAGCCCTGCTTCTCGGCTTCGAGGGCGGTGGTC
>CALBVR010000099.1 GCA_937969565.1 uncultured Acidimicrobiales bacterium
GTGAAGGAGCTCGCCGAACCCTTCGACATGACCCTGCCGGCCATCTCCCGCCACATTCGCGTGTTGGAACGTGCGGGACTCATCGAGCAGGGTCAGCGGGCGCAGTATCGCCCATGCACGCTCAACACCACGCCGCTCGACGACGGCTCGACCGTGTACGTGCGCCTGCCGGTGAACAAACCGAGTGGCATCCCGTCGGACCACACCATGCGGCGAGGCGGCTCCACGTCATCGACCGACAGGGTGAACGTTCGCTTCGGGGAGAGTGTGGACACGAGCTTGACCTTCGTTCCGGGCACGCTCGCGCCCTCGATCGAGATGATGGTCGGGTTCCACTCCGCCCAGCCGTTCACATCGGCGAGCAGCGCCCACACCTGGTCTGGTGTCGCCGAGATCTCCCGGACGACCTGGGTTCGACGGGCGGCCATCAGCGTGCCCGAATGTGGTTGTTGCGAGCGTTGTGCTCGACCTCGGCCAGGCCGAGCACTTCGAGCACCGGCGGAACGTAGTTCCCGAAGCGTCCGCGCAGGCCCTTCTTGAACCCGTACCACCCGCCGACCGGGTTCGACTCGGACCGGCCCCACGCTTCGAAGGTGCCGTCCTTGGCTTCCTTCTGCTCATCGGCGTTGCCGAGGGGCATCCAGTCGCCGTGCTCGGTGAGCATGGCGTGTGCATCCTCGATGCATGAGAGGTGGTAGCGGAGCTGGGTGGACTTCACCTGCACGACGAGCGCCGGTGGTTCGGCGTCCGGCTCGCGCCAGGCTTCGAACGCACTTTTGCCGGGTGGCGTCGTGAGCTGCCACGGGTCGTCTGGGGTTCCGGATCCTTCGATGTCATCAAGCATGGGGGCATCCAACCACCCCAAACCTGACATCTACTGTCAGGTTCCCTACATTCGTTGTCATGCGCGCTGCTCGCATCCTCAACATGCTCCTCGTGCTGCAGCGACGCGGAAAGCTGACTGCAGCCGAGCTGAGCGAAGCACTCGAGGTGTCCGAGCGCACCGTGCTTCGAGACGTCGCGGCGCTCAGCGAGGCCGGCGTACCGATCTACACGGTGCAGGGCCACGAGGGCGGCATCGAACTGCTCGATGGGTTCGAGACCCGGTTGACCGGCCTCGAAGAGGAGGAGGCCGGTGCGCTCTTCCTTGCCGGTCAGCCGGAGGTCGCCCACCGACTCGGGCTCGGTGTGGCGGCTCGCACGGCTCGGGCGAAGCTGCTCCACGCCCTGTCCCCCACCGGGGCGCGGGCGGCCGAGCAGCTGAGCGACTGGTTCGTGCACGACCCGGATCCGATCGAAGGACACCGGATTCCGCACGGCGAACTGCGTCGGATCGCCGATGCGATCGAGCGGCGTCGTCAGATCGAGCTGCACTTCGACGATCGCCCGATGATTTCGTGTGCCCCGTTGGGTCTCGTCCTCAACGCCGGCGTCTGGTGGATCGCCTCAGTGCACCAGGGAGAGGTCGGCTTGTTCGAGCTGTCGGAGCTGCGCGGTACGCGGATCACCCGGCATCCGTTCGACCGGCCGGACGGGTTCGACCTTGGGGCGCTGTGGGCCGCCCATCGGGCGGACGGTTCGGGTCAGCCCTGACCGGGAATCCATGAGGTCCCGGCGATCGGGACCTTCGCCATTGCGGCGGCTTCGACGGTGAGCGCGGCGAGGTCTTCGGGTTCGAGGTTGTGCACGTGGCTCTTGCCGCACGCTCGGGCGATCGTCTGCGCCTCCACCGACAGCACCTTCAGGTAGTTGGCGAGTCGACGGCCGCCGATGACCGGGTCGAGGCGGGCCGACAGCTCGGGGTCCTGGGTGGTGATGCCGGCCGGGTCGTTGCCGGCCTGGAAGTCCTCCCAGTAGCCGGCACTCGTTCCGAGCGCGTTGTAGTCGGCCTCGTACTTCGGGTCGTTGTCGCCGATGGCGATGAGCGCAGCCGTGCCGATGGAGACGGCGTCGGCGCCGAGGGCCAGCGCCTTGCCCACGTCGGCACCGGAGCGGATGCCGCCGGCAGCGATGAGCTTGACCGAGCCGCGGTGGACGTCGAGATCCTGCAGTGCGCGAACGGCTTCGGGAATGGCGGCGATGGTGGGGATGCCGACATGTTCGATGAACACGTCCTGGGTGGCGGCCGTGCCACCCTGCATGCCGTCGACCACCACAGCGTCGGCACCGGCCTTCACGGCGAGCGCCGTGTCGTAGTACGGCCGAGCAGCCCCGACCTTCACGTAGACGGGAACGCGGTGTCCGGTGATCTCCCGGAGTTCGATGATCTTGATCTCGAGGTCGTCGGGTCCGGTCCAGTCCGGGTGGCGGCAGGCGGAGCGTTGGTCGATGCCTTCCGGGAGGGTGCGCATCTCGGCGACCCGTTCGGTGATCTTCTGCCCCATGAGCATCCCGCCGCCGCCGGGCTTCGCTCCCTGGCCGACGACCACTTCGATGGCGTCGGCCTTGCGGAGGTCGTCCGGGTTCATGCCGTACCGGCTCGGCAGGTACTGGTAGACGAGCTTGGTGGAGTGGCCGCGCTCTTCGGGCGTCATGCCGCCGTCGCCGGTCGTGGTGGACGTGCCGACGGCGCTGGCGCCGCGGCCGAGCGCTTCCTTTGCGTTCGCGGAGAGCGACCCGAAGCTCATGCCGGCGATGGTGATGGGGATGTCGAGCTGCACCGGGTTCTCGGAGGTGTCGGCGCCGATGGTGACGTCGGTACCGCAGGCTTCGCGGTAGCCCTCGAGCGGGTAGCGGCTCATCGATGCGCCCAGGAAGACGAGGTCGTCGAGGGTGGGCAGTTCGCGTTTCGCTCCCCAGCCGCGGATTCGGTAGATGCCGGTGTTGGCGGCCCTTCGGATCTCGGCGATGACGTTGCGGTCGTAGGTGTAGCTCTCGCGCAGGTTCCACGGTTGGTCGGTCATGACGCACCTCCGGCGGCGAGTTCGGCGTCGATGTCGTCGACGTGGAAGTTGTAGAGCGTGCGGGCCGAGCCGTAGCGGGTGAAGTCGGCCGGGTCGGCGTCCATGTCGGCGACCGCCAGCAGACGGGTGAGCGTGTCGACGTGTTCGGGGCGCATCTCCTTCTCGACGCAGTCCGAGCCGAGCGAGGCGACGGAGCCGCGGACGAAGATGTCCACCTCGTAGAGGGAGTCGCCCAGGTCTTCGGCGGCGTCGCCGAGCACGACGAGGTTGCCGGCCTGGCCCATGAAGGCACTCATGTGGCCGACGTTTCCGCCAACGACGATGTCCACGCCTTTCATGGAGATCCCGCACCGGGCGCCGGCGTTGCCTTCGATGACCAGGAGGCCGCCACAGCCGGTGGCGCCGGCGGACATCATGGCGTTGCCCGTGATTCGCACCGTGCCGGACATGATGTTCTCGGCCAGGCCGGTGCTGGCGTTGCCCTTGACAAGGACGGTGCCGGTCTTGTGCATCCCTGCGCAGTAGTAGCCGACGGGTCCGTCGATCTCGACGTCGATGGCCGCGTCGATTCCGGCGGCGAGGGCGTGGGCGCCGCGCGGGTGGGTGATGGTGAAGCTGCCGGCGGTTGCCGCGTGCAGCGTGCCGTTCACCTCGCGGAGCGTGGACGTGCTGAGGTCGAGCGTGGTGGCGGTCATGCGGCCAGGCTCCAGGAGTAGATGCGCCCGGGTTCGGGCTCGAACAGTTCTGCGTCTTCGATCCCCGGCAGGCCGGCGAGCGAGCGGTACTCGGATGACATGGCGACCCAGTCGTCGGTCTCGGCGACGAGTGCAGGTTTGCAGGCGATGGGGTCGCGCAGGATGGCGAAGCCGGACTCGATGCCGATCGCCAGCGTGTAGAAGCCGTCGAGATCCTCGAGTGCGGCCATGAGGGCCTCGTCGATCGTGTCGCCTTCGCGGAGACGCCAGCTGAGGTAGCCGGCAGCGACCTCGGTGTCGTTCTCGGTCTGGAAGCTCTCGCCGGCCCGTCGGAGCTGGCGGCGGAGCTGGTTGTGATTGCTGAACGATCCGTTGTGTACGAGGCAGGTGTCTGCGCCGGTTGCGAACGGATGGGATCCGTTCGTGGTGATCGCCGATTCGGTCGCCATGCGGGTATGGCCGATGGCGTGGGTACCGGTGCGCGAGGCGAGGTCGTAGCGCTCGGCCACGAGGTCCGGGTCGCCGACGGCCTTGTAGAGCTCGATCTGGCGGCCGTGGCTGAGCACGTCGAGGTCGGGCACGTTGTCGATGATCCACTGGCGGGCGCGGCGACCGTCGCCGGCGGTGCTGAACACGGCGTGGT
This sequence comes from uncultured Acidimicrobiales bacterium, assembly GCA_937969565.1. GTDB lineage: Bacteria > Actinomycetota > Acidimicrobiia > Acidimicrobiales > SHLQ01 > SHLQ01. The sequence continues at coordinate 4,242 of CALBVR010000099.1, forward strand.
CGAGCGTTTGGCGCACGGCGACCTCGGCGTCGAGCACGGCTTCGAGTGCGGCGGCGGTGGCTGCCCAGTCGTGTTCCGCGCCTTCGGAAAGGAGCGTCAGCCGCGTCTCACCGGGCGTTCCTTCGTCGTAGACGGCGAAGCCGGCGCTGTCCGGTCCGCGGCTTCGCATCTCGTGGAGCATGGCGGCCGTGAGCCGCCCGAGATCGGGCCGATATCGCTCGGTCTTCAGGAACAGACCGACGATTCCACACATGGACACATCCTCCCGGGGCGAGTGGTTGCCAGAGACTAGCGAGCAGTGCTCGCCGGATACGAGCCGCAGTCGTCGCGGCGGTTTCGAAGACACACTCCGGAAACACGACTCGGATCGGGCGGCGTTCGCCCCCTATGGTTGCCGCAACAAATCGAGACCACGGGGGAATCATGAGCGCCTACGACGACGTGAAGGCACGAGTGGAGAACGACGGTGTGGAGTTCATCTACGCGATGTTCGTGGAGATGCATGGCAAGCCGTGCGCGAAACTCGTCCCGGTGGAGGCGCTCGAGGGCCTCATGTCCGACGGTGCCGGCTTCGCCGGTTTTGCGTCGGGGCCGATGGGGCAGAACCCGTCGGACCCGGACATCCTCGCCATTCCCGACCCGGCCTCGTACACCCAGTTGCCGTGGCAGCCGAACGTTGCCGCCATGCAGTGCGACCCCACGGTCGAGGGCGAGCTGTGGCCGTTTGCGCCCCGGGTGATCCTGAAGCGGGCGCTCGCCGAGTTGGCCGAGAAGAACCTCGTGATGAAGACCGGGGTCGAGGCCGAGTACAGCCTGGTCATGAAGGACGAGTCCGGGGCGATTCGTGTGGCCGACGAGCGCGACACCGACACGCTCCCCTGCTACGACGCCCGAGCGTTGACCCGGTCCCTCCCGCACCTCACCGCCGTCTCGAAGAACATGAACGCCATGGGCTGGGGCAACTATGCGAACGACCATGAGGATGCCAACGGCCAGTTCGAGCAGAACTGGCAGTACGCCGATGCGTTGACGACGGCAGACCGGCTGATCGTGTTCCGGCTCATGATCCACACGATGGCGCAGCAGTCCGGTGTGTGGGCCACGTTCATGCCGAAGCCCTTCAGCGACAAGACCGGCAACGGCCTGCACGCGCATATCAGCCTGTGGTCGGCGGACACGGACGAAGCGTTGTTCGTCGGTGGCAGCGGTGGTGGCGACGACACGAAGGGGCTGGGCCTGTCGGAAATGGCGTACCAGTTCGCCGCCGGGCTGATCGAGCATGCGTCGTCGTTGGTGGCAATCGCCTGCCCGATCGTGAACAGCTACAAGCGAATGGGTGTTGGTGCACCCACGTCTGGCGCCACGTGGGCTCCCGCCTATGCGGCGTTCGGTGGCAACAACCGCACCCAGATGATTCGCGTGCCGGAGCCGGACCGGCTCGAGGTGCGCCTGGCCGACGGTGCAGCGAACCCGTATCTCACGTTCGCGGCCATGTTGGCCTGCGGCATGGACGGCGTGGACCGGTCGCTCGACGCGGGCGAGCCGAACACGGCGAACCTGTTCGAGCTGGACCCGGCGGAGATCGCCGCCCGCGGCATCGAGACGCTGCCGCCCACGCTGCTGCATGCGGCCGAGAATCTTGCGGCGAACGACATGCTCCGGGGAGCGCTCGGCGACACCCGGAGCGGGCCGTACAGCGAGTACTTCGCCCAGGTGAAGCGGGATGAGTTCCTCGCCCATCATCACGAGGTCACCGCCGGAGAGATCGGCCAGTACCTGACGCTGTTCTAGGCCCCGAACGACTTCGCAGGAGACTCACAGAGTTCTCACAAAGTCGGCCGTCACGATGGTCGGCATGCACACCAACCAACGCGCACTCCACACTCGTCTTCTGGCGATGATCGCGGCAATCCTGCTGCTCACCGCCGCCTGCAGCTCGTCCAGCACCGACACCGGCTCGGCCGTCTCGGACGCCGAGGATGCATCCACCGAAGAGACCTCCACCGACGACACCTCGACGGAACCCGCCGGTGAAGCGACCGAGGACGCTCCGGCCGAAGCCTCGACCGACGCTGACGACGAAGCCGGCGCCGAGCCGGACGAGGCCGCGGACGAAGCGGCCCCACCGGCCGACGCCGGTGACTCCACCACCTCGACCGTCGTCGCGTCCGACTACCTCGGTTCGTACGAACTGGCCGACGAGGAGTTCGGCACGATGGTCACGGTGACGGTCGAGGGAACGAC
>CALBVR010000100.1 GCA_937969565.1 uncultured Acidimicrobiales bacterium
GATCGCGGATGGCGTCGCCCCAGGGGAAGTCCGCAGCCGTGGCTTCGGAGGATGCCGTACCACTGGTGAAGTAGACGGCCTGCAGGTCGTCGGCAAGCGGGTCGATGCGATAGGTGACGTCTGCCAGTTCGAAGTCGACTCCGTCGACGTCGGCCGGATCGAGGGACTCGTCGAAGACGCCGAGTCGTTCGAGTTCGGGGAGGATGTCGGTAAGCATCGGCTCGACGATGGTGCGGCGTTCCGCGGGATCGAGCAGCTCACCGACGGTCAGGAAGTCCTCGCCGTTGATGGCGACAAGCATCTGATCGACGGCGTCCTCGGGCGTTTCGCCGCCACCGGATGCTCCGAGCGCGGTGAGGGCGAAGAACGCTCCTCCGCCGAGCAGGACGAGGGCGCCCACGATGGCCGCGATCCATGCGAGGCGACCATTGCCGCCTCCGGATGATGACGGCGGCGCAACCACCGGGCCGTCGTTTCCGCCGTAGTTGCCGGTGAGCAGCGGCGCGCCGGCGGCGGGTCCGCCGGTGGGGGGAAGGGTCGGGATGGGTTGGCTGCCGATGGCCGATCCGGTCAGGGGTGGTGCAGCGGCCGCAGGCGGCGTCGCCGCTTGTGGCGGCGGGAGGGTCGGGGGTGTCACAACGGGCGGTGTCGCTGCGGGCGGTACCGGCGGTGTTGGATCGGTCGGTGCGCCGAACACTGGAAGTTCAGACGGCGCAACGGACGCAGGAGGCGCAGTGGGCGCGGGTGGGACGGCGGGTGTCGGTGGCACGGGCGGCGGAGCCGGGCTCGGCGCGGGCGGCGTCGCAGCGTCCTCGGGACTCCGGGATGCATCCCATCGAGTCGGTTCGTCCCACGGGTTGTTGTTGTCGCTGGTCATGGTTCCTTCTCAGTGCCTGTTCTGAGCGTTCTTCGCTGACCGGAACCCGTTGCACGCTCCGCCAGCGGCGACACGAACGTAGCGCGTCGACGGGGTCGGAACGGTGCGGGTGGCGGCGCTCACCATGTGTTCATCGGCATCGTGCGCCCGCGCTTCACCGTTTCGTTCGCTCGTCATCACACCCATTGGACCGGAGATCGAAGGATGCATCCATGGGGAGCGCCCCCGGGTCAGAGCTGTTCGGCGTCCACGACGAGCGTGTCGAACAGTTGGTTGACCACGGAAAGATCGCGCTCGTCGACCAGCTGGAAGATCAGCAACAGGCTGTGGTCATTGGCTTCCGTGGCAACGACGAGGCGGGCTGTGTCGGTGCCCGCACAGTCGGTGTGCAATTGGGATCGGCCGAGATGTTCGCCGCCCACGAAGTCGGCGGCGGCACGCGTGGAACAGTCGGCGCCGTCGTAGAGCGCGAGTGCGGTCGCTGGGTTGACTCGGGCCGTCGATGCGCTGATGGCGAGCGCCGGTGTGTCGAGTCCGTCCAGGGCGGCTTGGACGTCGGGTGAAACCTGGAAGGGTTGGCTACTGTCGTCGCTCGACGCTTCGGACTCCCAGGCGACGGGAACGTCGAAGGTGAGGGCTCCTCGAGGATCGCTGGTCGTCCGGTACGGCCCGTGGTCGAGCAGTGTGTCACCGGCCGTGAGCGCTTCGACGACCGTGCGGGGCTCGCGTTCGGCGACCGTCGTGCCGGGCGGAGTGGCGTCGTCACCCGACCCGTCCTGGAGCAACAGCACTCCGGCGATCACACCGACGACAGCAAGACCGAGCACGGCGGCGACGAGGAGCGGCACCATGGACGATCGCGAAGCCTCAGGAGCAGCGACCGGTTCCGTTGGAGCGGTCGGTTGGGCCGGTTCGACCGGCGGAGGCGTTGCCGCCGCAGCGGCCACGGCGGGCGCGGTGATCGGCGGTGGGGTGACCGTCGACGCCGCTGGGGGCGCCGGCGCGGTCACGTCGGCGGGCTCGACCGGCTCGACCGGTTGCGAGGCCACACGCCGGAGCACGTTGTCGTTCTCGCCGACGCTCACGGTCAGCCCGGGCTCGGTCGATGCCTCGCTCACGCTCCCCTCGATCAGCATTCGTGTCGGGGCGACGCCGAGGGATGTCTGCGCCGTGATGAGCGCATTGCCGAATGCCTCGGCGGACTGCGGACGATCGGCCGGCGCCTTGGCCATCGCCTGCTCGAGTACGGCAAACATCGCTGGGGGGCAGTGCTGCTCGGGAATCGATGGGATGGGATCGCGTGCGACCCGAGCGAGCATCGGCACCATCGACGAGTCGTCTTCGCGGGCGTGCGCCGGACGTCCGGTGAGGAGCTCGTAGAGCGTCGACGCCAGTGAGTAGACGTCGGCGCTGGGAGCCGGCCGGTGACCGTCGATGATCTCCGGCGGGGCGTGAGCGATGCTGGCCGTGATGGACGCAGACTGCGTCTCCGGAGCGCCCTTGAGCCGTGCGATTCCGAAGTCGGCGAGGGTCGCACCGGTAAGCGTGTTCATCAACACGTTGCCGGGTTTGATGTCTCGATGGAGGACGCCATGCCGATGCGCGGTCTCGACGGCACCGGAGAGCTGCACGCCCATCTCGAGCACTTCGGTCCAGGGGTAGGGACCGGTCGAGCGGATTCGGTCGGCGGCGGAGCCGGCAGAGAGAAACTCCATCACGATGAACGGGCTGCCGTCGGTGGCTGACCCCGTGCGATAGACGGTGACGATGTGGGGATGGCTCGACAGGACGCCGAGTGCGCGGCGCTCCCGGTCGAAGCGTTGCAGCTCGCGATCGTCCAGACGGGCCGGCAACACCTTCACGGCGACGCGACGGCTCAGGTCTGTTTCGTCAGCGGCATAGACAACACCAAAACCGCCCCGACCGATCTCGGTGGGGTTCTCGATTCCGGGGATGCCGAGATCAACCATCGCCGGGCAGCAGTTCGAGATCCCGCTGGCGGATCATCCCGCTCTCGATGACGTGTTCGACCAGGCGGGACCGCCGGTCCACGGCTTCTCCACCCTTCTCTCCGCGAAGTCCACGCACACCCTCCGAGTCGAGGCGGGCGCACAGATAGTCGAGCTTGCGATCGAGCTTCTTTCCGGACCAGCCGAGACGGTGGGCGACGGATGCGTTGCTCGGGAGGTCGTTTGCGTCGGCGGTGGAGTCGACAAGACGCCGCTCGGCCAGTGCGGTGAGCAGGAGCCGCTGTTCTTCGTTGAGGCGAACAACGCCGAACTGGGTTGTGGCTTCGGCGTCGGCGAGGTCGCCTCCGGCCGCCGGTGGAACGACGCTGGGAGTGTCGCCGGGTCGGGCCCAGCCGAGCTCGTAGGTGGACGGCCCGGCTTCGAATCGGACAATGCCTTCGCGGTCGGTGAGCGCAGTGACCGAGTCGGGAACGAGCCGGGACAGCGTGCCTTTCGCACTCACGTGCGTGAGATGGCCGTGCTTGCTGTTGTTCGTCAGCCACCAGTTGTTGTCCTGATGGAAGAAGGTGCCCACGACCCGGTGCATGTACTTGTTGGCTTCATCGATGATGATGTCGCCGGTCCGACCGAACGTGAGCGTGTCGGCGGGGGCGACGACGGTGAGTTCGTCGATGAAGACGACATGCAGTTCAGTCATCGGGTTCCCTCCCTCTCTCCGACCAGCACCATGATGGCCGATGCTGAGGCTCCGACTGCGAACGCAGCGCTCAACCATGCGCCCCAGACCACCACGTCGCCGGCGACGATCAGCAGGAGCAGGACGATGGCGCCGAGGATCAGTCCGAGTGGGACGAGGAGCCAGCCGAGCAGCCGGATCCGTCCCGCCGCCAACGAGAGCATTGCGGCCGCGACCAGAACGGGCAGCAGAAACCAGAGGAGCACGACGATGGCTTTGGTGGCCCCTTCGATGATGTCGAGCGCTCCGGCGCTCCCGATCATGTCGATCGAGGACCGGTCTCTCGAGCCGACCCGCACCCACGGCAGGACGAGGCAGATCGTGCTCAGCACGCCGAGAAGAAGGGCCACGAACGGAAGTCGTGTCTTCACGCGTTCGTTCGTCCCGTCACGGGGGCGAGAGTAGCGCGGCGCATGAGTCCGGTCTGGGAGACTGTGGTCATGGCTGAGCAGTCCGTTCTCGACATTTGTGCCGACCTCGTGGAGGCGGCGGGCCTGCCGCGTGGGGTCGTGTCCGAGCTCGACGTTGGAGACGATGTGGCCGTCCTTCCGTCTTCGTTTCGGGTGACCGAAGCGGCAACCGCGCTGGTCGGTGCGGTCAGCACAGCCATCGCGCTGCTGGTCGAACAGCAGACCGGCGAACTGCCGGCCGTTTCGGTGGACCCGGCCAGCTCCTGCGTTGCGTTTCAGAGCGAGCGGCACCTCCGGCTCGGCGAGGCTCCAAAGCTCTGGGACGACCTCGGTGGGCACTATCGGGTGGCCGACGGGTTCGTGCAGACCCACACGAACTTCCCGCACCATCGGGCTGCCCTCCTGCAGGGCCTCGGGCTTCCGGACACGGCAGATCGAGCGGCCGTGGAAGCGGTCATGGAACGTTCCAATCGGTTCGACGTGGAAGCCGCCGTGTCAGCCGCTGGCGGGATCACGGCAGCGATGCGGTCGATGAGTGAATGGCAAGCAGAGCCACACTCGGCCCATGTTCAAGACCGTCCGCCGTTGACGATCTCCCCGGGTTCCGGCGCTCCGGTTCGCGTTCGTGACGTGGTGCCTGGTCGGCCGCTGGCTGGGCTGCGTGTGCTCGACCTCACTCGCGTCATCGCCGGTCCGGTCTGTTCCCGGACGCTTGCAGCTTTCGGTGCCGATGTGCTCCGTGTCGGAGCAGAGGGTCTTCCGGTTGTGGACTCGATCCTCCCCGACACGACGCTGGGCAAGCGCTTCGCTCACGCCGACATCACGACGGACATAGGGCGGGCTGCGCTCCTCGCTCTCGCGGTGGATGCTGACGTGGTCGTGGCCGGCTTTCGTCCCGGCGCACTCGGCGGGTACGGCGTCAGCCTGGACGATCTTCAGGCCGTGAACCCGGCCCTGATCGTTGCCGAGCTGAGCGCGTTCGGATCCGATGGGCCGTGGGGCGGTCGCCGTGGCTTCGACTCGATCACCCAAACAGCGACCGGAGTCGTGGCGGCGGAAATGGAAGCGTTCGATTCGGAGCAGGCCCGCCCGTTGCCGTGCCAGCTTCTCGATCACGGCACGGGTTTCCTCCTCACGCTCGGCGTGTTGTCGGCGCTCCTACACACCCCCGACGAGGGTGGTGGTCATCGGGTCGATGCGACGCTTCTCACCACACGGAATTGGCTCGAGTCGCTCGGTCCGGGACGGATCGTGGCGAATCGTCCACTCACCGATTCCGCCATCGAACGATTCACCACGAGCAGGGACAGCGTCTTCGGCCCGATGCGTCACGCCGTTCACCCGGGAGTGGTGGAAGGCGTTTCTGCGAGGTGGGAGATCGGGCCCACACGACCCGGAACCCACCAGCTCGCCTGGCGCTGAGCCGGGCCAAAAATGCCGCACTCCCGCCACGAGGGCGGGAGTGCGAATCCTTGGAGGGAATCAACGGCCAGCGGGTCAGCGGCGGCAGTCCCGCTGGCCGTGATTTCATCCTCGTCGTATGTCCTCCGAGAATCTGACAACGAATGGTCAGACCGGGGGTGGCGTCGGTCTCAGCCGAGTGCGGCGATCGCGGCGTCGTAGTTCGGCTCGTTGGCGATCTCCGCAACCATCTCGTTGTGAAGCACGTTTCCAGCTTCGTCGAGGACGACGACGGCGCGAGCGCAGAGACCGGCGAACTTTCCATCGGTCAGGCCGACGCCGTAGTCCGCGAGGAACTCCGAGTTCCGGAAGGTGGACGCGGTGATGGCGTTCTCGATGCCTTCAGCGCCACAGAAGCGGCCCTGAGCGAACGGGAGGTCGGCGGACACGTTCACGATGGCGGTGTTGTCGAGGCTGGCGGCCCGTTCGTTGAACGTGCGGACGCTGGTTGCGCACACGGCGGTGTCGACGGACGGGAAGATGTTCAGCACGACGCGCTGGCCGGCGAGGCCCGACGAGGAAACCTCGCCCATGTCGTTGCCGGTGAGCGCGAACGCGGGGGCTGCGGATCCGACGGCGGGAAGGTCGCCACTGGTGTTGACGGGGTTGCCGCCGAGAGTGATCTGAGCCATGGGGGTACTCCTGGGTTGTGGGTGATCGGGGCCACCCTATCCGCCCACGTCGACGCGTGAAGGCTGGAGAAACGCCGACGCTCGCGTGGCGGGCAATGCGGTGGTCGGCGGCCCTACGATCGGTACATGTCCCTCTCTTTGACCACAGCGCAGATCGACGTCGCAGCCGCTCAGCTCGCCGAGGCACGACGGTCGGTGACCACCCTCGAGAGCCTGGGCGAGGCCACGCCGACAGACCCACCGACGGCCGAAGCGATCAGCGACGCCCATGCGGCTCAGCTCGGGTGGGAGGTGATCGGTTGGAAGGTCGGATGCACGTCGGAGTTGGCCATGCAGATCCTGAACAGCCCCGGTCCGTTCGCCGGTCGGATCTTCGACGGCACGTCGTACGGTTCCCGCCAGGTGGCTACGGCCGCCATGGTTCGGCCACAGATCGAGTGCGAGTTCGCGTTCATCCTGGGCGAAGACATCAGCCCTCGCACGGAACCGCACACGGTGGAGAGTGTCCGTTCCGCAACCGCGGCGGTTGCGCCGGCAATCGAGCTCGTCGATACGCGTTTCAGCGACTTCACCGGCATCGGCTATTTGAGCATCGTCGCCGACCACGGCGCCAACGGCGGTGTCGTCCTCGGCGAACCGGTACCGATCGAGGACGTGCCGGAACTTCGCGCTGTCGAGGTCACCTGTGTGATCGACGATGTCGAGGCGGGCCGAGGTCCGGGAGCGGCGATCCTCGACGACCCGTGGAACGCGCTCGTCTGGCTCGCAAACCATCTGGGCGGACGGGGCATCACGCTGCGGGCCGGTGAGATCGTCATGTCCGGGACGTGCACTGGCATCGCCGACCTCCCGGTCGGAAGCACCGCGACGGCGAGCCACGCCGGTTTGGGCAGCGTGTCGATCACGAGGACGCCATGAGTGACTCCAACGTGGTCGGCCTGCAGATCGCACTCGCCGCCCGGATGCCGATGCGAACGGTTGAGTCGATCGAGGTGGAAGCCGGCGCAGGGATCGTTGGTGACCGCTACCACGGCACACGGCACCGCCACCTCACGATCCAGTCGCTCGACGAACTGGCCAGAGCGGAGGCCGAGATCGACCGACCGATCGACCCGGTGCTCACCCGCCGCAACGTGACCGTGTCGTCGGGTGATCTCCCTCGTACGCCGGGCACGCGCCTTCGTTTGGATGACTTGGAGCTGGAGGTCGTTCGGGACTGTGCCCCGTGCAAGCTCCTCGAGGACGACCTTGGCCGCAACGCCAAGCTGGCCTTGCACAAGCGGGCGGGCGTGGTCTGCCGGGTGCTGTCGTCCGGGACCGTGGGCCTGGGTGCCGTTCTCGTCGTCGACGAATCGGCCGCATTGGAATAGGGCCACCGGTGTCCTAGGTTCAAGAGTCCAATGCAGTTCTTCTGGTGTCGACATGCAGACACTTGAATCGATGCTTGCAGAGGCCCGGTCGGGTCTCCGACGAGTTTCCGCCGCTGAGATCGACGCGGCCCAACAGCGTGGCGCGCTCATCGTCGACCATCGTGATTCGGGCGATCAGCTGTCCGAGGGAATGATTCCGGGCAGCGTCTCAATCCGTCGTTCGGTTCTCGAGTGGCGCTTGGCGCCGAGCAGTCCGTGGCAGGAGATCGACGTGGACGAGACCTCCGAGATCATCTGTGTGTGCAACGACGGCGAGTCGTCGAGCCTTGCAGCAGCCTCGCTGCAGCAATTGGGCCTGACCGGCGCCACCGACCTGGTCGGCGGCTACCGGGCTTGGGCCATGCTTCCAGCGAGTCGCCCCTGCTCGCCCGACGACGCCCTCTCCTGCACCCCCTGAACCTCCGAGACGTCACTGCTCACGCCAGTACGAAGCAAAAGGGGCTCTGACCCCTGAAGCGCTTCAGGGGTCACAGCCCGTTCGAATTTGTGTGATCGGAGCCCGGTTCGAGCGCTTGGTTACTTGGTGGCGTAGACGGTGCGGCCGAGGATGACGAGGACGGTGCACGAACCGACGATGAGCACCGGGTTGCCGCTCGTCCAGAACTTGAGTGCAAACGACGTCGCTGCAGCGGTGGCCATCATCGAGGCGAGGCTGCCGTTCCATGCCCGACGGGGGGCGAGCAGTGCGTTGCGCTCGATGCGGCTGACGAGGGCAACGATCGGGACGAGGACGAGGCCGCCGGCAAGCACCGTCGGGACCTTCAGGATCCACCACTCGGCCGAACCGACGGCCGCGTCGGAGAGACCGATGGTCATGTGGGTGGCGACCATGACGATGACAGCCGCTGTCATGTGCCAGAGGTAGACGCTCATGGCAACGGTGTTGGCGGCGATCACGCCGGCCCATGCCTTCGGACGCTCGGCGAGCCAGTCCGAGATACGAGGGGCGAAGTGGATGGCGGTGAGGCTGTAGGCGGTGCCGAAGAGCAGCAGGGCGAGCGTGGGGGGTGCGGTCGGCGAGTTCTCCATGCCGGGGAAGTTGACCATCGAGGTGTGCCACGGGCCGCCGGACAGGACGGTGGCGAGGGCGGCTGCCCAGAAGGTGGCGGCGAGGGCGACGAGCGTGCGGCCGGTGGGGATCAGGCCGTCGCGCCATGCCATGCCGAGCATCTGGAAGGCGAGCCAGCCGAGCACCCAGTTGAGCTGCGGGAGGACGGGGACGTCGGCGATTCGCATGGCTTCGAGGGCGAGGAACGTACCGAGGATGGCGCCGCCGAAGCCGACCGGGTTGCGACGGAAGCGGGGCAGCACGAAGGGGGCGAGCGCCGTGTCGATCGTGTAGTTGGCAAGGAACCACAGCGGGATGGCCGCGGCGGCTGCGCCCTGGATGGCGAGCGGTGCCTGGCCAACGATGGCGGCGATGGCGATGACGGCGAGCCAGACGCCGGCGAGCGTGATGGCCGGCGGCATCATTCGGCGGAGTCGGGCGGCGATCCAGTCCTGGGCGTTGCCGCCCTTTGCGTTGTGCGAGTCGAGCGAGATGGCTGACGAGAAGCCGCCGACCACGAAGAAGAGGGGCATGACCTGCAGGAGCCAGGTGGCCCAGGAGAGTTCGGGGATGAACTCGAGTGCGTTTCCGCCGACAAGCTCGCCGTCGTCGTCGATGGCGACCATGGCGAGCCAGTGGCCGATGGCGACGGCGATCATGGCGATCACTCGGTAGAGGTCGACGGCTCGGTTGCGGTCGGACTTTGTTGCGGCGGCCAGGTTGGCCGCGGTGAGGGGTGCGGTCGTGTTGCTCATGCCTCTATTCACGACGATTTTGGCTCCCAGCGACCCCCGGACAATCCCCCAAAACCCCCTGGGGATCCCTCAGGTGCCTGGCACCTAACGACCGCTTAGGTGCCAGGCACCTTGAGGACAATCGTTGAAAAATCAACGAATCTGTGTGTTGCACTGCGAATCAGGCCTGGCACCTTTTGGGGGCGAAGGTGCCAGGCACCATTCGGGGGGTCAGGTGGTGGCGGTTGTCCAGGCGGCGTGCTGGCGGGTGTAGAGGCCCCCGGCAGCAAGGAGTTCGTCGTGACTGCCCGACTCGGCGAGCCGGCCCTGCTCGAACACCAGGACAAGATCCGAGGCTTCCGCGGTGGACAGCCGGTGCGCGATCGACACCAGGGTCCGTCCCTCGCTCAGTCGCTCCAATGCCTTGGTGAGCATCACGTCGGTCTGCGGATCGACCGACGACGTCGCCTCATCCAAGATCAGCAGGCCGGGGTCAGCCACCGCTGCACGAGCGAAACTCACGAGCTGGCGTTCGCCGACCGAGAGCGACTGGCCCCGCTCCCCGACCCGGGTCTCGAGACCGTTCGGAAGTGTCGCCAGCCACGGGCCCAGTCCGAGCATGTCGATGGCACGAAGCACGTCTGCCTCGTCGCAGCCGGGACGTCCGTAGGAGATGTTCTCGCCGACCGACACGTCGAAAAGGAAGCCATCCTGAGGAACCATCCGAACCGTGGCCTGACGAGATCCCGCAGCAGCAACGGCGAGGTCGACGCCGCCGAGCAGCACTCGCCCATCCGTCGGGTCGGCGAGGCGGCACAGCAGCCGGGCGAACGTGCTCTTGCCGGAGCCGGTCTCGCCGATGACCGCCACACGTGTGCCAGCGGGAACGCTGAGCGACACCTCGCGAAGCACGGGGATGCCGTCGCCGTAGTCGAAGGAAACAGTGTCGGCTTCGATGGCGAGCGCACCCGAAGGAAGAGGCGCGCCCTCTGCTGGGTCGAGGGGCGTGACCGGCGTGGCGAGCAAGCCCAGCACCTTGCGCCAGCCGGCGACGGCTTCCTGGGATTGGTTGAGCGTCTCTCCGAGCTCAGCGATCGGGGTGTGAAGGAGCGTTGTGAGGAACAGCACCGCCACGAGTTCGCTCCCGCTGAGGCCGAGCGCGTCTCGCTGAGTCACCCCGACCACCATCACGACCGCGAGCATGACGGCCCCGACGAGATCGCCGATCACGTAGACGCTGGACATGTAGAGGTTGGCGCGCAGGCCGGCCCGGTAGCGGCGATGGGAGGCCCGTCGCAGCCGATCCTCGACCAACGGCTGCGCGGCGTAGGCCCGAATGACCTCCGCGCCGGCGAGCGCTTCGTTGTACTCGCCGAGGAGGTCGCCAATGGCGGTACGACGAAGATCGTGGGCGCGCATCATCTGGTCCCGCATCCACCGCAGCGAAAGCACTGCCGGGAGAAAGGTCAGCAGCGCGACGAGTGCGAGCGGCCACGAGTACCAGGCGATGGCGAGGAACACGCCGAGCACGACGAAGGGCTCGACGAGCCACACGAACATGCCCCAGTCGGCGAACCGGGAGAGCGAGTCCACGTCGGAGGTGACGCGGCTGATGAGGACGCCGGTCGGCTGTTCGTTGTGCTGCGAGAGCGACATGCGGTGCACATGGTCGAAGACCTGCAACCGAAGCGAGCGCAGCGCAGATTCGGAGCGGCGGATCATCTGTCGCCGGGCGACGAGGGCGATGACACCGGTGCCCAGAACGACCGCACCACCGATCAGCACGAGGCGCCAGACGATGCCGATGTCGACGGTGCCGGAGGTCAGTCCACCTCGTTCGATCGCCTGCTGGATGACGATGGGCGCGGTGATCTGGCCGACCGCTGCGACGACGCCGAGGCCCGCGGTGACGCGAAGGCCATCGAGCAGTTCCGGTGTGGTGCGTACGCCTTCGCGCATCACCCCGAGTGCGCTGGCGGTGGCGAGTGCGCCATCAGCGGTGGAGTTCGAGGGGGACCTGTCGTCAGGCATCGGCCGCCTCCGCATACGCCATGGCGAGCGCCCGATAGTCCGGGTCCTCGAGCAGTTCTTCGTGGGTACCGACGCCGGCGATCCGGCCGTCGACGAGATGGACGACGCGGTCTGCCCGGCCAACGGTCGCCAACCGGTTCGCCACCACGAGCATCGTGGCTTCTCGGTCGGCTCGGAGATGGTCGAGGATGCGCTGTTCGATGACGGGGTCGACGGCCGAAGTGGCGTCGTCGAGGATCACGACGCCCGCGTCTCGTACCAGCGCCCGCGCCAAGGCGATGCGTTGTCGCTGACCCCCGGAAACGGTGACGCCGCGCTCGCCGACAACCGTGTCGAGCCCGTCCGGCAGGGTGTCGACCCACTCGGCAATCGTGGCGACCTCCATGGCGGCACGAATTTCCTCGTCGGATCGGTCGCCGTCGAGATCGATGTTGTTCCGGATCGACGTGTTGAAGAGGAAGGCTTCCTGGAAGACGACGGCGATTCCGTCGGCACGTTCATCGGGGGTGAGCGTTTCCATCGGACGACCGTCGACCGTGACTGCAGCCGCAGCGTCGTCGAGTACCCCGCCGACGGCGGCGCAGAGCGTGCTCTTGCCCGACCCCGTCGGTCCGACGAGCGCAACCATTTCTCCGGGCTGCAACTGTAGGTCGACGCCCCGAAGCACGAGATCGTCGGGTGCGTCGGGGAAGCTGTAGGTGAGCGTGTTGACGGAGACGGAAAGTGCGCCGGACAACGGAGACTGGGCTGTCGGAGTTGCCGGCAGGGGATGTTCGAGCACGGGCCGGAGACGGTTCCATGCGACCACGGAGGGGATGAGGCTTTCGAGCAGGAAGCCGAACACCAGCATCGGGATCGCAAGAGCGGTGAACAGCGCAGCAACCTCGACGATTTCACCGGGCGTCATCGTGCCGGCCCGCACGCGGTAGGCACCGATGATGACGACGGCGAGGGTGGACAACGCCGGGAATGCCGTGAGAAAGCCGTCCAAAACGGTCTTGATGTAGCCGGCACGCTGCCGCTTGAGACGCAGGCTGTCGATCGCCTCATCGAAGCGTTCGACCTCGGCTTCACGCCGACCGAGCGTCTTGACGATGAGTGTGCCTTCGAAACTCTCGTGGGCGACCGAGGCGACAGCGGCCACTTGCGCCTGCACTTCCGCCAACGGCTTCTGCACGACGCGGCTGTACGTGCTGTTCACGATCATCATGAGTGGGAACACGGCGAGCGCCAGAAGCGCAATCCACGGATCGATCACGGTGAGGCGGACACCGGAGAAGATCGCAAGAAACACGACGCCGAAACTGAACGGCAGTGGATGGAGCGAATGGGTGAGGACGGTGGTGTCGGAGTCCACGTGTGCGATCAGGCGCCCCGAGGAGACCGCTCGCAGCCAGGACATCGGCTGGCCGACGTATTGGCGACCGAGTCCGTCGCGGGTCCACTGTTCGACCCGTTCGCTCGTCATGCCGGCGAAGTAGCGGCGGGTGATGACGCCGGCGGCTCGCAGGACAGCGACCGCCAGGACGGCGGCGACTCCGGCCCACACGCTCGTCACGGCGTCGGGCTGGCGCCCATCGAAGGCGGCGAGGACGACGTCGTCGGCCACCCAACCGAGCACCGATGCTGCAGCTACCGTTCCGAGTGCGAAAACTGCGGACCCGAAGATGGACACGGCGAACGGTCCGAGATGAGGCCGAACGAGCTTGGCGACGAGACGGAAACCCGCGCGCGCCGTCGGTTTGGTTTCATCGACGCCGACACCATTGGCGGCCTCGCTGGCAGACATACGACCCTCCCGCCATGCATCGCCGAATGGTCACGCTAACCGGACATTTGGAGGACGGGTGGTCGGGCCGACGGACGGCACACCCGACTCAGGCGCTGGTGCGACCCTTCGGATCGAGCGCATCACGCAGGCCGTCGCCGATCAGGTTGACGCTCAGCACCGTCAGCGAGAGCAGCAGACCGGGCCCACCGACCAGCCAGAAGTTGAGGCTGATCCGATCCTTTGCCTCGTTGAGGAGGCGGCCCCAGGTCGGCAGCTCGAGTGGGAAACCGAGACCAAGGAATGACACGGCCGACTCGGTGAGGATGGCGATTGCGATACCGAGCGATGCGGCCACGATGACGGGGCTGAGCACGTTCGGGATGATGTGATCCATGATGATGCGTTGCGAACGGGTGCCGATGCTTCGGCTCGCAAGGATGAACTCCTGCTCTCGGATGGAGAGAACTTCACCGCGGACGATGCGGGCAGTCTGCATCCAGCTGGTGCCGCCAATGACGACCACCATCAGCACGAAGATGCCGAGCGAGTCACCGATGGAATCCTGGATCGGATCTCGGAAGAGCACCACGACGACGAGCAGGACCGGCAGAAGCGGCAGCGACAGGAAGAGGTCGGTGAGCCACATCAACAGGAAGTCGAGTTTCTTGACGTAGCCGGCAATGACGCCGACGAGCACGCCGATCACGATGGATACGGCCATGGCGACGAAGCCGACGAGCAGCGAGATCCGGCCGCCGAGCAGTGCCCGCAGGAAGGCGTCACGCCCGAGGTTGTCGGTGCCCCAGATGTTGGGCCAACCGGCGTTCTGGTTGGCGTTGGCGGTGTCGATCTCGTCGACGTTCATGGGAAGGACAACCGGGCCGAGGAAGCAGGCAACGGTGATGACGACGAGGATGACCACGCCGGCCATTGCGCCCTTGTGCTTTTTGAACTGACGCCAGACGTCGGCCTTGAGCGAGCGGAACTCGCCCATGTCCTCGATCTGGGCGGCCGCGCTGCGAGCGGCCGTGGACTCGGTCAGGTCGTTCTGCGCCTCAGTCATAGCGAATCCTTGGGTCGAGTACGGCGTAGAGCACGTCGGCGAGGATGTTGAAGACGACGACGAGCACGGCGAAGATGAAGACGAGCGACTGCACGGTCGGGAGGTCGGCCTGGCCAATCGATACCAGGAGCAGCTGGCCAAGACCGTTGATGCGGAAGATGTTCTCCGTGATGATGGCGCCGCCGAAGATGCCGGGGATCTGCAGGGCAAGCAGAGTGATCACCGGGATGAGGCTGTTGCGCAGGACATGGCGGCCAACGACGACGCCTTCGCCGAGGCCCTTCGCTCGAGCGGTGCGAACGTAGGCCTCGTTGAGGTTCTCCAACACGGAGCCGCGGGTGAATCGACCGAAGGCGGCGGCGTTGAAGAGCGTCAGCACGGTGACTGGCATCAACAGCTGTTTGATCTGGAACCAGATGGTGGACCACTGCGTCCAGATGACGTCGTGGGTCGTCGTGTAGAAGGTCGGCAGCCAGCCGAGTTTCACGGAGAAGAGCCAGATGAAGAGCGGGCCGATCACGAACACGGGGACGCTGTAGCCGAGGAGCGTGATGATCGTGCCGATGTTGTCGAAGATCGAATACTGCTTGTACGCCTGCAGCGTGCCGATCGGGACGGCGAGCAGGAAGCCGAAGACGAGGCCGAGCCCGAGTACCCACAGCGTTTGTGGGATCCGCTCGTAGATCGTGTCCATGGCGGGTGATCGGGAACTCCAGGAGATGATTCGGTCCCGATCGGAGATGCAGTCGGTTTCTTCGGTGGTCTCATTGAAGACCTCATCGCCGAAGCACACCCCCGTCGTCTCCTGGAAGAGGTGGATGGGCTCGTTGACGATCATTTGCTGAGCCCATTTGAAGTACTGAATGTGCACCGGGTCGTTGAACCCGAGCGACTCACGGATCTGCTCCCGGACTTCAGCGGGAACGGTGAGTGGAATCTGACTGGTGGGATCACCAGGCGCGGCCTTGAGCAAGGCGAAGACAATCACACTGATTGCAAACAACGACAGCGATGCAAGCAGCAGCCGTCTGATGATGTATCGAACCATCGCTTCGTCTCTCCCCCGTCAAAGCCCAGGTGGTGCAGGGGGCGCCCGAAGGCGCCCCCTGCGTTACCGGTCTGTCGGACTAGCCCCGGGTCCAGTCTTCGACGTTGTAGTACTCGCTGTCCCAACCGTTCAGGTCACCAGTGCCCTGAATGTCGCTCGAGAACGCCGAGGCGTTTGCACGATGGATCAGCGGGATGACGGCCGTGGTCGACAGGATGTCGTTCATCTGAATGACAAGGTTGTCGAAGTTCGGGTCGTCAAGAGCCGTGGCGCTGGCCTCGGCGGAGAGGGCATCGAACTCAGCGGAGTTGAGACGCGGGATGTTGTCGCCGCCCCAGCTGTTGCCGGAGGTCGGGACCTTCTCGCTCTCCCAGCCGTTGAGGTAGCCGGGGCCGTACGGGCCGGAGGCGCCGTTGGTGAACATCTGCATCGGGGTGAAGAACTTCCAGATGCAGACATCGCTGGCGCAGGTGCCGTCGAAGAAGAGCGAAGCATCTTCGTTCTTCATGTTGGCCTTCACACCGATCTGATCCCAGTAGCTCGCGATGAGCTCCTGGTTGCTCTGACGCACGGCGTTGGTGGAGGTGACGTAGTCAAACTCCAGCGGGCCGTAGCCGTCGGCTTCGCGCACGCCGTCGCCGTCGGTGTCGAGGTAGCCGAGGCCATCGAGCAGAGCGTTTGCGCCGTCGATGTCCTGGGTGAGGCACCAGTCGTTGTTGGTGCTGTTCTGGCTACCGACTGGCCACATGTTGCAGGTCGGGTTACCGGCCGGGCCGTAGCCCACTGCGACGAGCTCATCACGGTTGATGGCGATGGAGAGCGCACGGTGGAGGTCCGGGTTGTCGACGAGCAGCGGGTTCGGGGTGCCCTCGGAAGGCGGATCCGCGAAGGGATCGGTCTGGTTCAGGTTGATGTGCTCGACGTTGGCCGTGAAGGCCGAGGCGAGGCGGCCGTTGCCGGCTGCTTCCATCGGAGCCAGGATTTCCGGCGCAACCTGGAGGTTCCAGGCGTAGTCGGCTTCGCCGACTTCGAGGACCGAACGAGCAGCAGCTTCAGCGTCGCCGCCGCCCTTGATGGTCACGTTGCCGAAGAAGGGCTTGCCCTCTGCGACGCCGCGGTAGTTCGGGTTCATCTCGTAGGTGACGGTGTCTTCCGGACGGAGGTCGGTGACCATGAACGGACCGGTACCGACCGGAGCGAAGTTCTGATCGGAGCAGCTCTTGGCGGCGGCGCCGACGCAGTCAGCGAACTGTGCGCGCTGGATGATCGGGCTCGTGTACGACACGAAGGCCTCGAACGGGTACGGCTGCGGCTCGTTGAACGTGACAGTGACGGAGAAGTCGCCGTCTGCGGTCACGTCGGCGACCTTGGTGAAGGCCTGCACGGAGCAACCGGTCTCTTCGTTGGCGCAGTACTCGTAGGTGAAGACCACGTCGTCGGCGGTGAACGGCGTGCCGTCGGCCCACATGACGTCGTCACGAAGCGTCCAGGTGATGGAGAGGCCGTCTTCAGCGATGCCGCCGTTGCCGCTGGAGGGGATCTCCGTGGCGAGGGCGGGAATCAGGCTGCCGTCGGGTGCGTACTCAGCGAGCGGCTCGAGGACGAGGCTCGAGGCGAGCAGGTCCTTGGTGCCGTTCGAGAGGAGGCCGTTGGCCTGCGAAGGTGCCTGCCACTGGAGAAGGACGAGCTCGCCGCCACTGCCTGCAGCAGCGTCGGAAGGAGCTTCTTCTTCCATGGCTTCTTCTTCGTCGCCTTCTTCTTCCATGGCTTCTTCTTCGTCGCCACCGGAATCTTCTTCGGTTTCTGCCGTTTCGGTGGTCGTGTCCTCAGACTCGGTGGCCGAGTCGTCGGAATCACTTCCGCACGCGGCTGCGAGCAGTGCGAACACCGCCAGCAGCGCTACCAGCAATTGCTTTGTTTTCATGTTGGTTTCCCTCCTGTGCTGGCATTCGCCAGCGGTTGGTTCACACTAGACGGGGTCACCGCCAGCGTTTTTGGCAGGCAGCGTGACGTCTGCGACGCCGCCAGAACTTGCGGACTCGACAAAATGACAGGCAACCCAGTGGCCGGTGGCCTTCTCTTCGAAGGCCGGCTCCTGGGCTGAGCAGATGTCTTGTGCGATGGGGCAGCGGGTGCGGAATCGGCAGCCGCTGGGCGGGTTCGACGGGCTCGGAATGTCGCCCGCAAGGATGACCCGCTCGCGGTGGGTCTCGATGTAGGGGTCCGGCAGCGGGACGGCCGAATGGAGCGCTTGGGTGTAGGGGTGCTTCGGGTTGTCGTAGAGGTCGTCGACGGGTGCGAGCTCGACGACCTTTCCGAGGTACATGACGGCCACGCGGTCGGCCATGTGGCGGACCATGGACAGATCGTGCGAGATGAAGAGATACGTGAGGCCGAGGTCTTCCTGGAGCTGCTCGAGGAGGTTGACGACCTGCGCCTGGATGGAGACGTCGAGCGCAGCGATCGGCTCGTCGCACACGATGAACTCAGGGTTCAGGGCGATCGCTCGGGCAATGCCGATGCGCTGCCGCTGGCCGCCACTGAACTCGTGTGGGTATCGGTTTGCGTGTGACGGGTGGAGACCGACCTGGAGGAGGAGCTCCTCGATCCGCGTGTTCATCTCGGCGGCACGGAGGTCGTCGTGTTCACGCAGCGGTTCGCCGACGATGGAGGCCACGGTCATGCGGGGGTTCAGGGATGCGTGGGGGTCCTGGAAGATGGTCTGCATGCGAGGACGCAGCTTGCGGAGCTGTGACGTGCCCATGCCGACGAGTTCGTTGCCGTCGAAGTCGACCGAGCCACTGGTGGCCTGTTCGAGCTGAAGGATGACTCGGCCGGTCGTGGTCTTGCCGGAGCCGCTCTCGCCGACGAGGCCGAGGGTTTCGCCCGGGAAGATGTCGAAGGTGACGTCATCGACCGCTCGCACCGCGCCGACCTGCCGCTTGATGATGCCCTTGGTTATGGGGAAGTGCTTCTTCAGGTTCGTGACCCGCACGAGCGGCGACGTGCCGTTTGTGCTCGGGGTCATCGGGGCATCCATCGTGTCGGTCACAGGGCGACCTCCGTCTCGCTGAGCGGCACTTCGACGTTGTCGATCAGATCCCAGTGGCAGGCCACGGCATGGCGGAGCCCGACGCCGCGGAGGACCGGTTGCTCGGTGAGGCACCGGTCGAAGGCATATTCGCAGCGGGGGGCGAAGGAGCAGCCGACGGGCTCGTTGAGCATGTTGGGCGGCTGACCATCGATCGAGTAGAGCTCCTGGCCCTTCTGGTCGAGGCGGGGAAGGGAGCGGAGAAGTCCGTGCGTGTAGGGGTGACGGGGTTCGGAGTAGAGGGCGGCAACCGGTGCTTCCTCCACGATCCGACCGCCGTACATGACGATGACTCGATCGGCGAGGCCGGCGACGACGGCAAGGTCGTGCGTGATCCACACCACGGCGGTGCCGAGGTTCTCGCGTAGCGCGCGGACCTCTTCGATGATCTGCGCCTGAATGGTGACGTCGAGTGCCGTGGTCGGCTCGTCGGCGATGATGATCTCCGGGTTGCACGCGAGCGCCATGGCGATCATGACGCGCTGGCGCATGCCGCCGGACATCTCGTGCGGATAGTTCTTGACCCGCTGATCCGGATCGGGAATGCCCACCGTGGAGAGCAGTTCAATCGACCGGTTGAGGGCGTCCTTCTTGCTGGCGTCGGTGTGCCGACGAACGGCCTCGGAGAGCTGCTTGCCGACCGTGATCACCGGATTCAGCGACGTCATCGGATCCTGGAAAATGAAACCGATTTTGCCGCCGCGCACATCGCGCAGTTTGTCGGCCTCGAGGGTGAGGAGGTCCTCGCCATCGAAGGTGGCGGTGCCGTTCACGATCTCGCCCGGAGGCATCGGGATCAGCTTGAGGAGCGACATCATGGTGACGCTCTTGCCCGAGCCACTTTCCCCCACGACGCCGAGGAACTCGCCGGCGTGGAGGGCGAAGCTCACGCCGTTCACCGCATGGACGGTGCCGTCCTGGGTGTTGAACTGCGTGGTGAGATCCTGCACGTCCAGTACGACTTCGCTTCCAACCACAGGACCCTCCTTCCCGCACGCTCGGTCAGCGTGGCTGCACCATACCCCCACTCTTCGCTACGGCGAAACGCGAGAACATGAACGCAATGTTGCCGAGGACGAGCCCCGGAAGCGTCACAGTACCCCTGCAAACGACTGTCGTGGAATCGCGCGCCGAATCGTCACATAGCGCCACGTGGGGGATGTCACATCGATTCGCGGCAGGTGCACAACTACTGTCAGGCGATGCGCCCTGAGGATCTCCACGGTTTGTCCAACGTCTCCGACCCGCAGCTTTCGCCTGACGGCCGGTGGGTTGCCCACGTGCTGACCCGGGTGGATTTGGCGGAGAATGCGTATCGAAGTCACGTGTGGGTGACGCCAACCGATGGGTCATCGCCGGCGCGTCAGTTGACGAGCGGCTGGAGCGACAGCCAGCCACGGTGGACACCCGACGGATCCGGCCTGCTCTTCACCGCCTCGGCGAAGCCGAAGACCGAAGGCCCAACGCAGAGTCTTCGCCTCCTCCCGTTCGACGGACCGGGCGAGACGGTCGTTCTGGCCGAGTCGCACGAAGCGTTCACCGGGGTGACGGTCTCGCCCGACGGTCGAATGGTGGCGTACGCGCAGCGGGTCCGGAGCGACGACTACCTCGAGGAGGACCCGGCTCGACGCCGGCCTCGCAAGATCGAGCATCTGATGTCCACCCTGAACGGTGAGGGATTCATCTGCGACCGTCCGTCGAACATCCACATCCTCCGGCTGGATGGTTCCGGGGGCGCACCGGTGAATCTCACGCCGGGAGCGCATGAGTGCTTCTCCCCCAGTTGGTTCCCTCAAGGGGATCGCGTCGCCTATTCGTGGAATCCGTTTCGACCGCGCGAGGCCAGCGACATCTGCATCGTCGACCTCGATGGTGCAGTCGTTCAAC
>CALBVR010000101.1 GCA_937969565.1 uncultured Acidimicrobiales bacterium
CAATCTCCGATGCGATCGCGGCGGAGGAGCTTCCCGTTGTCGTACTCGGCGACCTCAACATCGTCGATCGCGGGCCGGGCTTTGCGGAGTTCACGGATGGTCTGACCGACGCGATGCGGGTGGACCGTTGGGCCGGGTCGACCCGAAAGCGTGATCTGTGGCACACCGTGCTTCAGCTTCGCATCGACCATCTCCTCCTCAGCGACGACCTGTGCGCAACCAACGCCCAGGCTCGGGATGCGCTGTTCACCGACCACACACCAATCCAGGCCGACATCGGCCCGTGCCCCGCGACCTGAGCGGTCGCGTTTGGCAGATAACATGCAGCGGACACAAGGACAGCACTTGCGATGATGTACGAGAAAGACGCCAAGGGGCGCGAGACGCCCGGCCTCGAGGACTACCTTGCGGCGGTTCGCCAGAGAAAGTGGCTGATTCTCCTGTGTGGAGTGTTGGCCCTCGTGTTGGCGATTCTGTTCACGACGACCCGGACCGCAACCTACACGGCGAGCGCTCGCGTGCTCGTCAACCCGACTGCGGTCGGTTCCACCAATGGCTCCCTGGTTCGTCCGGTGCTCGAGCGTGAGCGCGAGGTCATTGATTCGAATGCCGTCGCCGAGCGGGCGGCCGAGCAGCTCTCGTTGGGCCAGAGTGGCCGAGCATTGTTGGAGAACCTCGACGTCTTCTTCGTCGACAACAGCGATGCGCTCGAAATCCAGTATGTGTCGAGCGACCCGGAGCTCGCACAGACGGTCGTGAACGCCTTTGCGGAGCAGTACGTGACTCGACGGGTCGAACAGGCCGTCGATCTGGACCAGAACACCATCAACGAGCTGCAACAGAAGATCGACGAAATCGACGCCCAGGTCGCAGACCTGGATCAGCAGATCAGCACAGCGGCCGAGGAGCGCTCTCGCCTGCTGCAACTCGAGCTCGATGCCAGCGCAATCACCGATCAGATCACGAGCTTTCGAACCTCCATCTCCTCGCTGTTGGCTGACCGAAGGGTGACCCGCAACGATCTCGCAGACGCCCAGCTGAGTGAGCGCACGCGGATCGCACCTGCCGAGGTCTTGGAGTTCGCGTCGGTCCCGGAGGTTCCAAACGGCTTCAGCGATCGCATCCTGCAGATCGTCGGTTTGCTGTTCGGCCTCGGCGCCGGTGTCGGCCTCGCTTTCGTCCTCCATCGCCTGGATCGGACGGCCCGGGAGTCGGGCGACGTCGAGCTCGCTCTTGGAGCCAATGTCCTCGCGTCGATTCCGCAGTTCGGCGTCGGGAACCGCGCTGGCAACGCCGCCGTCGTCATGCTGGCGGGCGGTCGTTCCGCAAAGGTACAGCGGGCCCGGGAGTCCTTCCGTCGCCTGCGCTCTGCAGTCCAGTTCCTCGGCACGAGCCGCGATGCAGACACCTACCTCGTGACGAGTGCCCGTCCGGCGGAGGGCAAGTCCACCATTTCGGTGAATCTTGCCGCCGCTCTCGCCCAGGGCGGGGCAAAGGTGTGTCTCATCAACGCGGACCTTCGACGGCCGACGGTGGAGCGCATGCTGGGAGTCCCGAACGTGCGCGGTCTGTCGAGTTGGCTGAACGACAACTCGATCACCGACATCATGGTCCCAGTCGACGGAACACCGGGATTGGTCCTGGTTCCGTCCGGACCGCCGCCGGCAAACCCGGGAGAGCTGCTCGCCACGGGCGGCCTGTCGGAGCTGCTCGACGAGCTCAGCACGCAATTCGACGTCGTCATTGTGGATGCGCCGCCGGTGTTGAGTGCCGCCGACGCATCGGCCATCGCCCCGCACGTTGACGGCACGCTCATCGTGGTCGACAGCCGCCGGACAGACACCGACACGCTGCTCCGGGTGCGCGGCGAGCTCGAGCGCACCGGCGGACGACTCCTTGGTGCCGTCCTGAACCGCGACAGCTCCGACGGCGGCCCCCGGCTCGGCCGGGATCGATACGCCTACGAGCGGGTGTCGGCGGCACGAGCCACGCAATGACGGCGCTGGCCGAGCGAGCCGACTCCCTCGAACCCTTCGACAGCGAGGCTCCCCGGTTCCTCAATCGACCGGGCATGGCAGAACGAACGATCGTGTTCTTCACGCTGTTCGTGTACGCCTGGGGCACGCCGCCGGAGTGGCTGGACTTCGCGACGCAGGGGGCGACCGAATCCAGCTTGCTGACGCAGGGTTTGTTCCTTGCGTTCTTCGTGCACTCGATCGTGGCGCTGAACGGCAACTGGCACGTGGCTCTGCGCGCGGCGAAGGGCGAGCCACTCATGGCAGTCTTCGTCGGCTTGGCGTTCGTTTCGGCGGCCTGGTCGACCCTGCCGGCCGACACATTCCAGGACGGCCTGGTGCTGATCGTCGCGTATGTGACCGCGCTGCATCTGATCGTTCGCTTCTCCATCGAAGAGATCGTCGAACTCTTGACATGGGTGTTCGCTCTCGGTGCAGTCCTCAATGTGGGCTTCATCGTCGCGTATGAGACCCTCGACTCGCTCGCATTGAGCACCGAGGGCGGGGCGCTGTCCGGTTGGCGCGGCATCACCGCCAACAAGAACACGCTTGGCCGCGCCGGCGTGCTCGGATTTCTTGTGACCGTCGTGCACGCCCGCACGATTCGCAGTTGGTTCGTCTGGCCGGCCTTCGCCGGCCTCAACGCCGTGCTCGTGGCCGGTTCCAATTCGGGCACCGCCCTGGGCGCCCTGTTCGGCATCTGCGCTCTCAGCGTCGTCTTCCTTGGATTCCGTGGCCGCAAGACGTTGTACGGCGCCACCATGGTTGCCATGGCGGTGGTGTTCTCAACGCTCACTGCGCTTGCCGCCACCAATCTGGCGGCAGCAACCGGATTGTTGGGGAAGGACTCCAGCTTCACCGGCCGACTACCGATCTGGGTCGATTCATTCGTCTACGGTGTGAGCGAACGCCCGTGGCTTGGCTACGGACGCGGGGGTTTCTGGCGCCACGGCGTCGCC
>CALBVR010000102.1 GCA_937969565.1 uncultured Acidimicrobiales bacterium
CTCTGCGTTCTCCTCGGCCCGAACGGATTCCGGCAGCGGTTTGTCTCGTCGATACTTGCCGGTGAGCATGCCGCCGCCGAGCGGGCTGTACGGCACCATCCCGATGCCGTAGCGCTCGCACATCGGAGCCAGCTCCATCTCCACGAACGACCGCACCGGATCGAGCAGGCTGTACTCGGGTTGGATCGACACGAACGCTTCCAGGTTGTGCCTGTCCGAGGCCCACAACGCCTCCATCAACCGCCAGGCGCTGTAGTTCGAGCAGCCGAGATAGCGGACCTTGCCCTGCCGAACCAGATCGGTGAACGCCGCCATCGTCTCCTCGATCGGAACGACAGGGTCGATCCAATGGGCCTGGTAGAGGTCGATGTGATCCACGCCGAGCCGGCGAAGGCTGTCTTCGCATGCCCGCATGATCCATCGACGAGACAGGCCCTCGCGCTGCTTCGCCGTTCCTCGATGATCCTCGAACTGGTGGCCCATCGGTGCCCGCACCTTGGTCGCCACGACCATGTCGTCCCTGTTGCCACGAGCCGCCAACCAGGCGCCCAGGATCTCCTCCGACACACCGCCGGGGTTCGACGGACCACCCATCCGGTCTGCCCACGAGCTGTAGACATCCGCTGAATCGATGAAATTGCCACCCAGCTCGGCGTACGCATCGAGCACGTCGAACGACGCGGCCTCGTCGATCGACCAGCCGAACTGCATCGTGCCCAGACCGACCCGATAGACGAACAGGCCGCTGCGCCCGACCTGGACGTACGGTTCCGTGATTGTGGCTCCAAAGCTCATGTGATCTCCCGGTAGTGCTCGAGTTTGTGGTCGACGAGGCGCAGGGCCTCCTGGCGTTCTTCGATCTGACGCTCGATGAGACGCCGGTGGTCGAGCAGGATCTGTCTCCGCTCGGGCTTGGTCGTGTCGCCCTGCGCGCCGAGCTCGCAATAGTGCCGGAGCTGCTCGATCGTCATCCCGGTCGCCCGTAGGCAGCGCAGGACCTCGATCCACAACGCATCGTCCTCGCTGTAGCGGCGATGACCGTTGTCGGCTCGAGTCACGTCGTCCAGGAGGCCCTCACGTTCGTAATACCGGAGGGTGTCCAGGCTGACGCCGGTCCGCTCAGCCATCTGGGCTGGCGTGAGTGTCGTGTTCGTCATGCAACCCAGTCAACAAGCTGGAGTGCACTCAAGGTCAAGCGGAAATTTCGGAAACGCCCCGAAGCGCTGCGCTCAGTCGCAGGCGGTGAGGATGCGGATGTCGTCCGTGTACGTGTTGCCCAGCATGTTGATGTCCCACTCGACCGTTCCGGAGTCGTGATCGATCGTGAGGTAGTCGCCGCCCTCAAGGCCTCGGCGACCCGAGTAGGTCGTGTTCTCTCCGCCGACAATGCCGTCGGAAGCCGTGAGCGAGCTGCTCTTGTAGATCACCCCGAGGATTTCGGTGTCCGGGAACGAGATGGACCCCTGGTCACGTCCACTTGTCGCCCGGTCGATCTGCACGTAATAGCTGCACACCTCCGTGCCGGCCGGAATCGTCGCGTTCTCGTTGGAGGTGCCGGTGTGGGTCCCTCCGACGGTCGCGTTCACGGTCACATCGGATGGCAGCGTGAGCGGTCCTGACTCGGTCCACACCGTGGCGGGATTGTCGTCGCTCTCCCGATCGGTGCCTTCGCCCGACGTCGGCGGCTGGCCCACAATCGTCGCACCACCCGTGAGGATGCGAGCCCGTGATGCGGTGACGACCGGCGGTGACGCCTGGTCGCCCTTCAGCGTGGAGGACACCGCAAACTCGGTGTAGACGATGCCATCGCTGGGGAGGATTCCAGTCGTCCATTCGTGCGTGTACTGGATGGCCACGCCAACGTTGATCGCGCCCGCTGTCAGGCGGGATGATGCGCAGAAGCGTTGATCGATGCGAGTCGGGTCGCAGTCGTAGCTGTCGCCATTCTCGTTTGTGCCGTCATCGAAGCGGGCTGCCGTCAACGTGCCGTCGGCCACCGCCTGCAGGTCAGCCTGGTCGTACGCAGTGCACAGGCCGGCAACGCCGTTGCCGGCCGCGGCCCCGGCGGCCGCCGAACATTGGTCGATGCGAAAGTCGATGTCGGCGGTGTCCGCGTTGAAGATCACGATCCACTCGATGCCATCGATGTCGTCCGTGCCGATTTCGCCCACGACGGACTGAAGCGTTCTCAGGTCTGCTTCCGGCCGGTCGGCCAGGCTGGCCGTGCGAAGCAGTGCCGTGCGCACGCCGCTGGTCGTCGCACTTCGGGCCTCCCACGCCATGCCGACCTCGAGCGACCCGAAGATCAACAGGATCAAAATGGGAATGGCGATTGCCGCCTCGACGAGCACCGCGCCGCGTTCAGAGTCCATCCGCCTGGGTCCGCCAACCATGACGCGAGTTTCGGGCCACGACTGCCGGCACTTGAGCCAATAGGGCCATCACGCCCGTCATGGCAGGCCGTTGGGACTACGTGGCCGGCTCGCCGCCGCCTGTTCCGGGTCGGTCGACCACCGTCAGTATCGCGTCCTCGAGAGCCGTGATCGCCTCGACCGATGCAGTCATGAGCGGTCGGCGCACGTACCCGCTGGAAATCAGGCCCGACCGGGCGAGGACCCCCTTCCACACGGCAGGGCTCGGCTCCGCAAACCCCGCTCGTACCGCCGGGAGAAGGCGTCCGGCCAGCGCCGCGGCCTCACCTGACCGTCCACCCCGGGCGGCCGCAACCAGTTCCACGAATGTCTCCGTGCACACATGAGCGGCGGCGGCGATCGCCCCGCTCCCGCCCATCAGGATCGTTGGGGCAATGAACGCATCGTCGCCGGCGAGCAGGTCGAACGAGTCGCTGTCTCCGCGCAGCAGTTCGAGCGTGTCGAGGTCGAGCGAGCCGACGGACTGCTTCATGCCGACGATGTTGGTGTGGGCCGCAATCGCGAGGAGCGAAGCCGCTCCAAGCCCACGGCCGGTCCGATAGGGAATGTTGTACGCGAGCACCGGCAT
>CALBVR010000103.1 GCA_937969565.1 uncultured Acidimicrobiales bacterium
CCGGCGGCGCGAAGAACTCCAAAAACTCCACGAACGCCAAGAAGAAAGGCCAGCCAGCATGAATGCTGAGATGCTCGAAGCCCTCCAAGCACTCGCTCGTGACAAGGGCATTTCCGTTGACGCACTGTTCGCCGCGTTGGCCGACGCGCTCGAGTCCGCGTACAAGCGGATGCCCGACGCCGAGGAATACTCGTGGGTCACCATCGACCCCGAGACCATGGACATCCGGGTGATGGCCCAGGAACTCGACGAGGACTACACGCCGATCGGCGAGGAATACGACGTCACGCCGGAGAACTTCGGCCGCATCGCCGCCCAGACTGCCCGCCAGGTCATGACGCAGCGCATCCGCGAGGCCGAGCGCGAGCTCAAGTACGAGGAGTACGCCGGCCGCGAAGGCGACATCGTCACCGGCATGATCCAGCAGACCGACGCCCGCTACACGCTGCTCGACCTCGGTCGGGTCGAAGCGCTGTTGCCGCAGTCCGAGCAGGTCATGTTCGAGCGCCCCGAGCCCAACGCCCGGCTCAAGGCGTACATCGTCGAGGTCCGCAAGACCGCCAAGGGCCCGCAGATCGTCGTGTCCCGTACCCACCCCGGTCTGGTGAAGCGGCTGTTCGAGCTCGAGGTTCCCGAGATCGCCGACGGCATCGTCGAAATCAAGGCATGCGCCCGTGAACCAGGACACCGCACCAAGATCGCCGTGTACTCGAACGATTCGAACGTCGATCCCGTCGGTGCATGCGTTGGCGCTCGAGGCGCCCGGGTCCGTCAGATCGTCACCGAGCTTCGGGGCGAGAAGATCGACATCGTTCCGTTCTCCGAGGACCTCCCGGACTTCGTCATGAAGGCGCTGTCGCCGGCAAAGGTCAAGGAAGTCCGCATCATCGAGGAGACCGGCACCGCCGAGGTCATCGTTCCGGACTTCCAGCTGTCGCTGGCGATCGGCAAGGAAGGGCAGAACGCCCGCCTCGCCGCCCGCCTCACCGGCTGGCGTGTCGACATCAAGAGCGAAACGCAGCTGGCGCAGGAAGAAGCGTACGGCGACGTCGAGTGGGCCGAGGGCGAATGGGTCGTCGATCCCGAGACGGGCGAGCAGGTGTGGAAGCCCGCCGACGGCGGCGAAGGCGTGTCTGCCGAGGAGTGGTCCGACCACGCCGACGGTGACGCACCACTGTCCGAGACCGACGCCGCTGACGAGGCAAAGAACACAGATAGCGCTTCTGAAGAGGAATGAGCCTAGGCTGTTGGTCGCGGCCGGTGGTCGTGGCCGCGCTCGTCGTGTGACGCGCTCTGAAATCGCACCACAATCAAGAACTTCATTCAAAGACTTCAAGGACTGACGAAACCAAATTGGCAGCAAAGATCCGTGTGTACGAACTGGGCCGAGAGCTGGGGCTCACCAACAAAGAGACCCTGGATCTTTGTGACGCGCTCGGCATCGGGGCGAAGAGCCACTCGTCCAGCATCGTCGACGCCCAAGCGGACCGCGTCCGGCGCAAGGCCGAACGCGAAGGCCTGATTCGCGAAACGCAGCCCGAAGAGGAAGAGAAGCCCAAGAAGGCCGCCTCCACCTCGAAGACGGCCGTTTCCACCAAGAAGCCGCCGCCCAAGAAGGCAGCCGCCAAGGCCGATGAGCCCGAAGCGGAAGTCGCACCGGCTCCAGCACCTGAACCGACCCCTGAGCCTGAACCGGTCCCGGAACCCGTTGCCGAGGCAGCACCGGAAGCTCCGGCCGAGCCCGAGGCCCCGGCTGCCGTGGCCGAACCCGACCCCGCTCCCGTCGGCCCCGACCAGGAACTGCCGAAGGGCATCGTCTCGTCGAAGAACAGCCGCCGCCCGGTGGCCGACGGCCCCGTGCCGCCGCCACCCACGGCGACCCCCAAGAAGGCCCCGGAGGCATCCGGCGACGCCCCGTCCGCACCTGCGGCACCGGCACCTGACGCGAAGCCCACCCCGCCCCGCCAGGCGCCCGGTGGTCCCACCTCGATCAGCGGCAAGCCGATTCCGCCGCCTCCCGGCCCGCCTCGTTCGCAGTCCGGCAAGCCCATTCCGCCACCTCCCGGTCGCCCTGGTGGTCCTCCCAGCGGTGGCGGCTCGCGCCCCGGCGGCGGTTCTCGCCCGGGCGGCTTCAGTGGCGGTCCACGCCCAGGTCCCGGCGGTCCGCGCCAGAGCGTCCCCGGCGCCGGTGGTCCTCCCGGTGGCGGCGGTGGCCGTCCCGGCGGTGGTGGCGGTCGTCCCGGCGGTCCCGCTGGCCGACGCCCACCGAAGCGCAAGGGTCGTCGTCGCAGGAACCGCGAAGAACTCCAGCCGATGAACATGCCGTCCTACACCAGTGAGGACGCACCGGTTCCGACCGGCACCATCGTGATCGAGCGGGCGACCACCCCGCTCGACCTGGCCCCGAAGCTCAACCGCACCGCGGCCGACGTCGTTCGGTTCATGATGCAGCAGGGCGAAATGGTCACGGCCACGCAGAGCCTCTCGGACGAGATGATCGAGATGTTCGCCGAAGACGTCGGCGCCGACATCACGCTCGTCAACCCCGGCGAGGAGCAGGAAGTCGAGCTTCGCAAGATGCTCGGGTTCGAAGAAGAGGCCGATGACGAAGCCGACGTTTCGGATGCACCTGTGCGTCCGCCCGTCATCACCGTCATGGGTCACGTCGACCACGGCAAGACGAAGCTGCTCGATCAGATCCGCAACGCCAACGTCATCGATGGCGAAGCCGGCGGCATCACGCAGCACATCGGTGCCTACCAGACGGTCCGCAACGACCATCTGCTGACCTTCATCGACACCCCGGGCCACGAGGCGTTCACCGCCATGCGTTCCCGTGGTGCGCAGGCCACCGACATCGTGATCCTGGTGGTCGCGGCCGACGACGGCATGATGCCCCAGACCATCGAGGCGTTGAACCACGCCAAGGCGGCCGAGGTTCCGATCATCGTGGCGATCAACAAGATCGATCGCGAGAACGCCAACGTGAACCGCGTCATGACGCAGCTCACCGAGCACGACCTCATCCCCGAGTCCTTCGGTGGCGACACCATCGTCCAGGAGATCTCGGCGCTGCAGAACATCGGCATCGACGATCTGCTCGACCAGCTCATCGTCGTCGCCGAACTCGAAGACCTCCGGGCCGATCCCGACGATCGGGCCCAGGGCGTCGTGCTCGAAGCGAACCTGGACATCGGTCGGGGCCCTGTGGCCACCGTGCTGGTGCAGCAGGGAACACTCAAGGTCGGCGAACCAATGGTGTCCGGAGCGGCCTGGGGCCGTGTCCGTGCGCTCATCAACGACAAGGGCGAGAACGTCAAGGTTGCCGGTCCCTCCACTCCGGTGCAGGTGCTCGGCCTCAGTGAAGTCGCCGAGGCCGGCGACGAGTTCGTCGTGGCTCCGAGCGAGAAGGTTGCCTCCAAGGTGGCCGACACCCGCGAGCATTGGCAGCGTCAGTCGAGCCTTGGCACGACCTCCGCGGCCACGAGCGGTGGCGCCCGACTCGAAGACATCTTCGAGCAGATCCAGCGCGGCGAAGCTGCCAACCTCAACCTCATCATCAAGGCCGACGTCAACGGCTCGCTCGAGGCGGTCACCGACTCGCTGCGCAAGCTCGAGACCGACGAGGTCAAGCCGAGCTTCGTGCACCGCGGCGTCGGTGGCATCACCGAGAACGACATCGCACTCGCTGCGGCGTCGAACGCCACGATCATCGGCTTCAACGTCCGACCGGATCGCAAGGCCCGCACGCTGGCCGACGGTGAGAACGTCGAGATCCGTACCTACGAGATCATCTACAAGCTCCTCGAAGACATCGAGGCGGCGATGGTCGGCATGCTCGCCCCCGAGTTCGAAGAGGTCGTCACCGGCGACGCCGAAGTCCGCGAGATCTTCTCGGTGCCCCGCATCGGCAAGATCGCCGGTTGCTACGTGCAGAACGGTGTCATCACCCGCGGCTCCAAGGTGCGCTTCATCCGTGAGGGCACGATCATCTGGAAGGGCGACATCAAGTCGCTGCGCCGGTTCAAGGACGATGCACGCGAAGTCGCCGCCGGCTTCGAATGCGGCATTGGCCTGTCGGACTTCCAGGATCTGAAGGACGGCGACATCATCGAGACCTACGAGGAGCGCGAGATCCAGCGTTCGATCTCGTAGTCGTCGGCCTGCCATGCACGTGCTGGCCCTCGATCTTCGCTTGCGGCTTCCGCATGCCGACTCGCTCAAGGCGAAGCGTTCGGTGATCCGACCGATCACCGAACGCCTCCCGAACAAGCTCGGCGTTGCCGTCGCGGAAGTCGAGGACCAGAACGAACACCGGTTCAGCCGCATTGCCGTGGTTGCCGTTTCCGGGTCCGCCCGTCAGACCACGGAATTGATCGACGAAGCGGAGCGTTTCGTGTGGAGCCGGCCGGACCTCGAAGTCCTCGACGCCGACCGCACATGGATGGAGGTGGACCGATGAGCTCACGCCGTCGCCACGTACAGAAGCGAGATCCGGGCGCGCAACGCAGCTCCCGCCTCAACGAACTGCTCCGCGAGATCATCGCGGAAGAGCTCACTCAGATCGACGATGAGCGGCTCGAGTGGGTCAGCGTCACGCACGTGAAGACCGACCGGTCGCTCGACCAGGCGATCGTGACCTTCACCGCCGCACTCGGCTCCGAGGAGGACGAAGACGGGCTCGTCGAGGTGTTCGAAGAGCATCGCAAGCGACTGCAGGCGGCCATCGGTCGCCAGGCTCGTCTGCGGCGGACGCCGCCGCTGTTCTTCCAGCCCGATCACCAGCTCCGGGCCGCGGGCCGGATCGAGGAGATCCTGCGGGACACCCGGGGAAGCGATGGCTCGGAAGAGGAATGACGGGCCCACCGGCTTCGCCGTGGTCGACAAGGAGCCGGGGTGGACCAGCCACGATGTGGTGGCCAAGGCCCGCGGCATCCTGAAGACCCGCAAGATCGGTCACTCCGGAACCCTCGACCCTGACGCCACGGGCGTGTTGCTGCTCGGGGTCGGCAAGGCGACCCGGATCCTGCGGTTCCTCGATGGAGCCACGAAGTCCTATACGGGCGAGATCGTCTTCGGCACGGAGACGGCGTCGCTCGACTCCTCTGGCGAGGTGACGGCCACGCATGACATGGGTGACCGGATCGACGTGGATGCGGCGCGTACCGCGGCCGAGGCGCTCACCGGCGACATCGACCAGATTCCGCCGATGGTCTCGGCCAAGAAGGTCGACGGCAAAAGGTTGCACGAACTGGCACGAGAGGGAATCGAGATCGAACGCAAGGCCGTTCCCGTCAGCGTGTACCGATTCGAACTCGAAACCACGGAAGACCCGATGGTGCTGCGGTGCTCGGTCGACTGTTCCGCCGGTACGTACATCCGATCGCTGGCCGCCGACCTCGGCACGGCCATGGGCGGGGGCGCCCACCTCCGCAATCTTCGCCGGACCGCGATCGGTTCGTTCACAGACGATCTCGCGGAACCGCTCGAGGCGGTCACCGTTCGCCCGGCCGCCGATCTGCTGCGGGACCTGGCCCCGGTCACCGTCGATCGCGAGATCGCCATCGACGTCTCCTTCGGCCGGATCCTGCCGGTCGAGTTGCTTGGGGGCGCACGCTCAGGCCCGTACCCTGTCCTCGACGAATCCGGTGCGTTGCTCGCCGTGTACGAGACCCATCGCAACGGAACCGCCAAGCCCTCCGTCGTGCTCGTGGAGCCGACCAAACCCACCGAGCCACCCGATACCGAGGAACCCTCGTGAAGATCATCCGAGACTCCGACACGGAGACCGTCGCCGCCTCCGTGCTCACCACCGGCGCCTTCGATGGAGTGCACGTCGGCCACCAGACGGTCATCCGAGAGGTCCAGCGCCGGGCCGAGGCCCGAGGCGTCGCCTCCGCCGTGGTCACGTTCGACCGACATCCCGCACTCGTCGTCCGCCCCGAGACCGCTCCGAAGCTCCTCACCCGCTTGCCCCGCAAGCTGGAACTTCTCGAGGAACTCGGCGTCGACGTGGTCTACGTGATCGAGTTCGACGCCGAGCGAGCCGCCACCACCGCCGATGAATTCGTTCAGCAGGTCTTCGTTGATCGACTGCATGCGCAGGAAATCCTGGTGGGGAGCGACTTCAACTTCGGCAAGGGCCGTGAAGGCACCGTCGCCACGCTCGCCGAGGCGGGGGAGCGGCACGGATTCACGGTGGAAGGGCTCGACCTGGTCCTGCACGACCCGAGCGCCACCGAGCACGTGTCATCAACCGCCATCCGTCGCGCACTGATCGGCGGCGAGGTCGAACAAGCAGCCGATATGCTCGGCCGTCCGTTCGAGATCTGGGGCGAAGTGGTTCAGGGCGACCAGCGTGGCCGCACCATCGGCTTTCCGACAGCGAACGTCGTGCTCCCCGATGAGATGGCCCGCCCGGCGAACGGCGTGTACGCCTGCACCTACGTGCTTCCCGACGGATCCACCGCCGCAGCGGCCGTCAACGTTGGCGTCCGGCCCACGTTCTACGAGAACGCCGATGCCGCTGTGCTCGAGGCCCATCTCCTCGGCTACTCGGGCGATCTGTACGGAACTCGAGCAAGGGTCCAGTTCCACAACTTCCTGCGCAGCGAACGCCGTTTCAACGGCATCGACGAGCTCAAAGCGCAGCTCGACGACGACATCGCCACAACCCGCGAACTGCTCAGCTGAGCGATCACATTCGGATGCAGTGGCGGAGTGGACGACTCATCCTCATTTGAGGTGCTCCTGCTGACGGCGCTACTCGGTCTCACCGTCTCGTCGTGTGGATTCGGAGGCGTGTTCGCCGAGGACCAACAGGGCGCTACGCAGGCTGAGCTCTTGGATCTGCTGAACGAGCGCGGGGTCGAGTGGACCGAGCTTCCTGCAGGCTGGGAAGTGATGGACATCGGGCGTATCGACGGAGAGCAGATGAGGTTCAGCGTGTTCGTCGACCGAACCGTCTCGATGTCCGGTTGCGTCTTGCTGCCCGATCTGCAAGCGTAGCCGACGTGTTTCGGTCAGGTCATACCGCAGCCGTTTGTCGCCGCCAATAGTGGTTCGAAGGTCCCACTGGTTTTTTGGTGTCTCCCCGACGACCCGGTCTGTTCGGACGCATTGCTGCGGACGGCCGTACTCGACGGCTAACGCGTCCGCGGACGCGTTTTGTGCACGCTGGGCGCAGTTGTTGCGTCTGTGGGTGACCTTTCTTGAGTGTCACATCCCCTTCGTAAGCTCAGGTTGAGCGGAGCTCAACCGGGGCATCTTCGACGGAGTCGAACTCGAAGCAACTCGGAGAGTTGCCAGTGAGCGGAGCTCAACCGGGGTGTTGGGCGAGGAAGGGGTAAAGATGGCGTTGGCGGAAGTGATGGAGTTCCCGGGGTCGGACGCATCCGAGCGGATCGGGCAACAGATTCTGGCGGCGGGGGAGCATTGGCATCGTTCGCAGTACGACCTGGTGGTCTTGGCGGCGTTGCTCGACGAGTCCGACGAGTGGGTGCTGGTGGCGAACACCGCAGCGCATTGGATTGCGGATGCGCTCGCCATTGCCGTGTCGACGTCCCGGGAGTGGGTGCGGATCGGCCGAGTCTTGCGGGATCTCCCTGCGCTCGACGCGGCGTTCGCCGGCGGGCGGCTGTCCTACTCGAAGGTTCGCGCGGTGAGCCGGGTGGCAACCGTGGACAACGTCGACGAGCTCGTGGAGATCGCCGAGGCGACCCCGACGAGCCGGTTGGGAATCGAGCTCGCGCGTTTTCTCAAGGGTGACGAGCCTGACGAGGACCGAGACCGGCGGCACCACGATGGCCGCTCGCTGAAGACCTGGACCGACGCCGACGGCATGGTGCATGGGCACTTTCGGCTCCCGCCGTTGTTGGCTGCGATCGTGCTGGCGGTGCTCGATGCCTTGGTCATGCGGGCGTCGCGGTCCGTGGCAGGGAACCCTTCGGGTTCCACGAGTTCGACTTCGTCGAACACCGCCGGGGTCGCGGAGCGTGGCGACGACGCGTCCGCGGGCGCGTCCGCCAGGTATCGCTGGCCGTCGCTGGCGCAGCAGCGGGCGGATGCCTTGGTCGAGTTGGCCGAACTCGCCGAGGCCGGTCAGGGCA
>CALBVR010000104.1 GCA_937969565.1 uncultured Acidimicrobiales bacterium
CCGGCCGTCCCGGATGGCGATGGCGCCGACACCCTGCGGCCCGCCGAGCTTATGGCCCGTGATCGACACCAGATCGACGCCGGCGATGTCCGTCGGCAGGTCGAGCCAGGGCAACGCCTGGACGGCATCGGTGTGCACGATGACGTCGGGGTGACGGTCGTGGACCGCTGAAGCGATTTCGGAGAGCGGTTGGATGACACCGGTCTCGTTGTTGACGGCCATCACGGTGACGAGCTCGGTGGACTCGTCGACGTGGTCGAGCACCGCAGCTGCGTCGATGCGGCCGTTGGCGTCCGGCGCAACCACGCGGGCGCCCTGGCGAACTGCAGGCTCGAGCACGGCGGGATGTTCAGTCGCTCCGACCACGATCGTCTCCGGCGGATGGTTCCGACCGACCGCAAGATTGTCTGATTCGGTTCCGCCGCCGGTGAACACGATCTCGCCCCGGGCGAAGCCGGTGGCTTCCGCGAGCACGGCCCGCGCATCGTCCAGTGCCTGCCGGGCATGACGACCCCGCCGATGCGCTGCGGTCGGGTTGGCGTGCTGCTCCGTGAACCAGGGCAGCATGGCGTCGAGCGCCTCGGGTCGCAGCGGCGAGGATGCTGCGTGGTCGAGGTAGGCGGTCATGCCGTCAATCGTACGCCCGCACCTTTGGGTTGGGTCGGGCGCGTGTTGGGTCAGGCGATGATGGGTTCGAGCCTGGCTGCCGCGTTGGGCATAGCCGCGACGAAGGCCGAGTTTCCCTGGGCCACGAAGTCCGCTCGGTTCGCCGCAGAGAGACGGATGAGCGGACGGTCGCCGGCAAGGCCGTCCCAGCGATCCCCTGGCAAGGCGAACAGCTCGTAGCCAAGCGCCTCGAG
The DNA here is from genome assembly GCA_937969565.1 of uncultured Acidimicrobiales bacterium. GTDB lineage: Bacteria > Actinomycetota > Acidimicrobiia > Acidimicrobiales > SHLQ01 > SHLQ01. The sequence goes on from CALBVR010000104.1 coordinate 861, forward strand.
GCGTTCCAGCACCGACGAGCGGGTCTCGCCGTGCCGGCCGACGAACTCCTCGCTGTGGAGCTCGAACAGGATCGTCGGCTGGGCCTCACGCAGCATGGCCTCGCCGCCGCGAAGCACGCGTGCCTCGAACCCCTCGATGTCCATCTTGATGAGATCCGGCGTGAGGCCCATCGTCTCGTGCACGTAGTCGAGCGTGAGCAGATCGATCGTCACGTTCGGTTCGGCATCGTCCCCGGCATCCAACGCGAACCCCTCGATGTGCGAGGCCCGGGCAAAGACCACCTCGTCGGAGAGCCCGGCGTTGATCGGGAACACCCGTGACGGCACCAGGTGCCGGTTCTGGTCCACGTTGAATCGGATCTGGCGGATGAACAGCGGGTTCATCTCGAACGAATAGACCAAGGCTCCCGGCCGGAGCCACGGGAGGGGGAAAAGCGCGAAGTAGCCGATGTAACCGCCAACGTCGAAGTACACGGACGGATCGAGCAACTGCACGAGGCGGGCCAGCGTGAACGCGAAGTTGGGCTCGTGCATGGTCCCGTTGGCGTGTTTGCCGTCGAGCCACTGCCGGGTGCGCCGACGGGAGCCGTCGAAGTGCACGGGTTCGAATCCGTCGATCTGTACCGTGCACCGATCGCCGGCCGTGTAGGTCCAGCGGAAGGTCTCCGCAGTCAGCCCGTTCATCCGCCGCCCCCACGCCGCCAGCGCCGCCCCGAGGTCGCTGTCTCGTCCTTGAGAGCGAGCGTCGCCAGGTCGCCTTCGCGCATCTGCCGCGCCGCCATGACCCCGGCCAGATACACCTCGTGATCCGGCCACTCCGCGACCGTGTGGCCGAGCCGGTCGGCCGTTGTCGCAGCGAGCCGGGTGCCCAGATCGACCCGGGCGTCCCGCGAGAGCTGCCCGACCCGCAGCAGGAACGACCGGATGATTCGCTCCTGTTCGGGCCGGAGCTTCGACACGTCGAGATCGGCGACCTTTTGTTCCATGCCCATCGGCGGAGTGAAGGGCACGGGCGGGATGTGGGCAAGCGACTTCGGTTCCCGAACGACGAACGTGCCGGCCGCCAGGTCGCCGAGACGTTGCGATCGGTCGGTGAGCATACCGCTGAGCAACGCCGCCACGCCGAAGGTTCCGAAGTCCACGAGCTGGAAGAGCGAACGGATCATCGCCTCGCGAAACCCGATCGGGCCCGCTTCGAGCGTGACCACGCGCAGCCCGAAGGCCGCTTTGCCGACGGTGCGTCCACGCCAATACGTCTCGGACACCGCCGGGTAGAAGAACAACAGCACCAGGAAGAGGATCAGCAACGCAATGTTGATGAGGCTTCCCGACGGCAGGATCGTCTCGCTCAGCGTCACCCCGATGCCGACAAGCACCAGAAATCCGAGTGCATCGATCAGCCTCGCGGCGCCCCGATAACCGATCCCGGCCGCCTCGAGATCCAGAACGACGCCCTGGGGTGTGACGATCCCGCGTCCGGCAATCACCGAGGCGGTCATCGGTCGATCTCCGGCATCGTGCAACAGCGACCGGCGAGCAATCGAGCGGGCCTGTCCATTCGGGGCATCACGGTTGACTACCGTAGGCGTTGTGCAAAGCCTCGACCGGTACGTCCTCGAGAATTCCGACGGATGGTCGCGTTTGGAGGAACTGGTCCGTCTGGCAAGCCACCGACGCACCCGCTTGAGCGGTGAACAGCTCGATGAGTTGTTGCTGCGATACCAGCAGTCGTCGGCGCAGTTGTCCTTCGTTCGGGCCACCTACGCCGACCCGCAGCTCACCGCGCGCCTCACCCGCGCGGTGTCCGGCGCCCGAGCGGTCATCTACCAACATCAGGAACGAGCGCCCGGAGCCCTCCGTCGATTCTTCTCATCGACCTTCCCGGCGGCAGTGTGGGTGGCCCGCCGCCAGATCGCCATCTCCGCGGTCGCGCTGCTGCTGCCCTGGGCCGTGGTCGCCATATGGATTGCGAACTCTCCGGCCGCGATCGAGGCATTCGCACCCGAAGCGCTGCGAGAGGCGTACATCAACGAGGACTTCGAGGCGTACTACTCGTCGGCGCCGGCGGCCGAGTTCTCGACCCAGGTTCTCACGAACAACATCCGCGTCAGCTTCCTCGCCTTCGTGTCCGGGATCGCCTGGGCCGTACCGACGATCTTCCTGCTGGCGTTCAACGGCGCAAACATCGGTGTGGCGGCCGGGTTGTTCCACGATGCCGGACAGGCAACGAAGTTCTGGGGTCTGATCCTCCCGCACGGCCTCCTCGAGATCACCGCAATCATCGTCGCTGGCGGGGCCGGCCTTCGTCTCGGGTGGTCGCTCGTCGTTCCCGGCGACCTTTCGCGGGCGAAGGCGCTGGTACAGGAAGCGCAACGGTCGGTGTCGATCATCATCGGCCTGGTGCTCGTGTTCACGCTCGCCGGCCTCATCGAAGGCTTCGTCACACCGTCTTCACTCCCCACCGAAGCCCGGGTCGCGATTGGGGCGGCAGCCTTCCTCGCGTTCTGGGGCTATGTGTTCGCCTTCGGTCCGTCGGCGGCCGCCGCCGGCCACACCGGTCAGATCATTGCGCCTCCGGCCTCGACCACCAGCTCGGCTCCGATCGAGGGGGACGCGGCCAGTCCCTTCGTGCGGTCATGACGAGTCATCCTCAGCACACGTACGAGCCCCCGTCGGGTGCCTGCCAGATCGCGCTCGTACGCCACGGCCAGTCGATCCCCTATGTGGAGGGCAATCCGTTTCCGCTCGTCGACGGCCAGGGCGATCCCCCGCTTTCCCCACGTGGTGAGTGGCAGGCGCTGCAGGTCGGTGAGCGGCTGAGGGACGAGCCGATCGATGCCATCTACGTGACGTCGCTGCAACGCACGCATCAGACAGCCGCCCCACTCGCCTCGCATCTCGGCATCACGCCGACGGTCGAACCCGACCTTCGGGAGATCCACATGGGCGATTGGGAGGGTGGCATCTTCCGCCAGAAGCTGAGCGAGGGCCATCCCGCCGTCGCCGAACTTCGCCGCACCGGCGAGTGGGCGTCGCTCCCGGGCGCCGAGAGCAGCGACGCTCTTCGGACGCGCACGGTCGCCGCCATCGAACGCATCGCACAACGCCACCCGGATCAGTTCGTCACCGTCGTGTGCCACGGTGGCGTGATCTCGATGCTCCTCTCGCACGCCGCCGGGGTGCAGAGCCCTCGAACGTTTCCGAACGTTCGCAATGGTTCCGTTTCACACATCGTGGTCGGCAGACACGGTTGGACGATCCGCTTGTTCAACGATGCCGCGCACACGGGGACGCTCACGACCGACCACGACGCCTGAAGCAGCGCGCGGCCGGGTCGGATTCGAAGCTGCTCAGAGCCGGCCGGTCGCCTTGACGTCCAGGTAGTGGTCCATGAGGCGTCCGGCGAGTTGGCCCGGGGTCGCGTCGACGACGGTCGCTCCGGTTCGACGAAGTGCCGCAATGGTGCGGTCGCGTTCGGCCAATGCTGCCTGAGCGGCGGCATGGCGATGGGCTCGCTCGCCGTCTGCCGGGCCGGCGGTCGCCCACTCCATCACCGCTGGATCCTGCACGCTCGCGATGACCACGACGTGCGAGCGGGTGAGCAGCGGCAGGGCGGGAAGGAGGAACTCCCCGATGGCCTGTTCCGAGAGTTCGGTGTGGATGATGAGCATCGTGCGCCGCGAGAACCGCAGCAGCGTTTCGGTGAATGCGCTGCGATAGTCGCTTTCGGCCAGCTCGGGCTCGAGGTCGAACATGACATCGGTGACCCGTCCCAGCTGGGTGAGCCGGTTCGATGCGGCCACAGACGCCCGAACGTCCTTGTCGAAGATCAGCAGGCCGGCCCGGTCCCCAAGGCGGGTGGCCAGGGTCGTCACCCCCATGATTGCGTCCATCGCGTATTCGACCCGTGGCACCGACGCCACCTGGCCGGCCATCAACCGGCCGTTGTCGAGAATGTTGATGACCGTCTGGTTCCGTTCGGCCCGATAGGTCTTGACGATCGTTCGTCCGGTTCGAGCCGTTGCCGACCAGTCGATCTTGCGGAACTCGTCGTCGATCGTGAAGTCCCGCAGCTGGTCGAACTCGGAGCCGCCGCCGCGAACCCTGGCCGAGCGCAGGCCGATGTCGAGACGGCTCCGTTGGATGCGAAGCTCCGCCTCGGCCCGGCTCGGGAACCTCGGAAGCACGCGTATCTCGGCGGGGATCCAGCGGGTCTGTTGACGTCCGGCAAAGCCGAGCGGGCCATCGACGCGAACGACGAACTCGCCGAGGTCGAACCGGCCACGCCGCTGGGGCAGAAGATCCGTCTCCACGGTTGCCGTCCGCCCGGGGTCGAGCCGCAGCTCGGCGCGGCGCACCTCGGCCTGGAGCGACGGGGCGAACGCCTCGGCGAAGCGAATGGTCGCCGGCCGGTCGTTGTCGTTTCGAAGCGTCCATCGAACCGTTCCGGAACGACCGAGGCTGATCGAGTTCGGCAGCCGTCTGGCCATGCCGATCCGAGTCGGCGAGGGCGTCAGCTGCCGGTCGAGCAACCACAGGAGAAACACCGCCACGGCCACCCCGAGCAGGGCCAGCCACGGCTGGTCCGGCACCAGGAAGACGACCGGACACAGCAGTGCTGCGACGAGAGCGAGGCGGGGTTGGACGACCATCAGGTCAGCGCGGAACCGGAACCGAATCGAGAATGCCGTCAAGCACCATGTCGGCGTTGACGCCTTCGAGCTCCGCCTCCGGTTGGACGTGCAGCCGATGCCGCAGACCCGGCTTGGCGATGGCCTTGACGTCGTCCGGCGTGACGAAGTCTCGACCCGCCATCCACGCCCACGCCTTCGAGAGGCCCAGCAGCGCCACGCCGCCACGCGGCGAGACGCCGAGATCCACGACGGGCGAGACCCGCGTGGCCCGGACCACTTCCGTGATGTAGCCGAGCATGGCGTCCTCGACCTGCACGGCTCGGACGGCCGCACGGGCTGCGGCGAGGTGCTGTGGGGTGGCGACGGGACGGACGCCGCTCTCCTCGACGGCGTGGAGGTTGAGGCCGCCGTTGTGGCGGGCGAGCACCTCCTGCTCGTTGTCCCGCTCCGGATATCCAACTCGAAGCTTCGCGAGGAAGCGGTCCAACTGCGCTTCCGGGAGCGGATACGTGCCTTCGTATTCCACCGGGTTCTGGGTCGCGATGACCATGAACGGGCTCGGCAATGGCCGCGGGGCGCCACCGACGGAGACCTGGCGTTCCTCCATCACCTCGAGGAGCGAGGCCTGGGTCTTCGGAGGCGTCCGGTTGATCTCGTCGGCCAGCAACAGGTTCGTGAACACCGGACCCTCACGGAACTCGAAGGTGCCCGTGTGCTGTTCGTACATCAGCTGCCCGGTCACGTCCGACGGCATGAGGTCGGGGGTGAATTGGATCCGACTCATGTCCACGCTGAGGGTCGCCGCCACCGTCTTCACCAGCAAGGTCTTCGCCACACCGGGGACACCTTCGAGGAGCACGTGGCCGTCTGCCAGGAGCGCCGCCAGGAAGCCGGCGAGCACACCGTCCTGGCCAACGACGACCTTGCCGACCTCGCCTCGAATCGCATCGATCATGGGGCGGGACCCACCACTCGACGCTGCCGCTGCAGGGGGTGCGGCGGCCGCCGGAGGCGCTGTGGCTGGTACGCCCTGCGCTGCAGGCGGCGGCGTTCCTGCCGGCGGCATGGCGGGGGGAGACATGGGAGGCGGCAGCGGAGCCTGTGGCGGAGGTGTTCCCGGACCATCCTGCGGGGGCGGCAGTGTGCTCATTCGGTGGTTCCTTTCCTGGCAGCGACAAGTGTCGAGCGGCCTCGGGTCATTGCGTCCCGGGCAGTTGCGAGATCGTTGGCGAGCGCCACGAGGGCGTCGTCATCGGCGGGCGGTGGCCCATCGAGCAGATGAAGAAGGGTTGCCTCGTCCATGCCCGTCGGGATGGCGAGCGCACGAGCCAGGTCCTCACCGGTGGCCTCGGCCCCAAGGCCGACGCGGCGGGCCATTGCCGTGCGGAACTCATGACGGAGCACCGCACCGCTCCGGGCTGCAGATTGTTCGGTGCGGGCGAAGAGGCGCCCCACCGCCTCGGTGTACGACGAGCTCGGGAGTTCGATCGGTTGTGGTTCTTCGACCGGGGAGCCGAGGCGACGACCACGAGAGAGCGCGTAGATCAGGAAGGAGCCGCCGAGGCCCACGAGAAGTGCAATGACCGTGTTGGGCACCAGATCGAACACGCCACCGTCACCGGCACCGACTGGGTCGCCGTCCTCGTTCACCGGAACCGTTCCGGTACCGCCGAGGAGCCCCGGTCCGGTGAGGAAGGCCACCGAACGGCCGGGACCGAGGCGGATCAGGCGTGCCATCATCGCGGCGTTGTCTGCGTCGTCGAGACTCTGGTTGTACATCAGATCGGAGGTGGCGAGCCGCACGATGCTCCCGGCGCCCATCGAGCGTTCCACCACGAGCGCCTCGCTCCCTGACCCGAAGCAGCCCTGATCGCCGGAGCCGATCTCGATCGGAGCGTGTGGCAGGGCACGGACCTCGGTGAGCTGTTCGAGCCGATCGATCGAGCACTCGCCGAGGGCGACGTTGGTGTCGTCGTCGATGAACGCGAATGCGGGTTCGGGCGCTCCGGCAATGTCGACGCCGGTGATCAGGACGCCACCGTCCTCCACCCAATCGAGAATCGGCTGGACGATCTCGTCGGTCGTGTCCTCGGCCGATTCATCGAACTGGGCGAGGATGTCGACGTAAAGCGGGAGCGCCACGATGGCGACGTCATGCGAGGCATCCGGATAGCTCACACTCGGGTCTGCCACTCCCCCCGCCTCGTCAACGAACAACCGCAATGCCAGCAAGCCGGTGCGACCGGTTCCGTTCGGGTCGCCGGTGGACCCGACGGTCGCATCGTCCTGGCCGGCGAAGGCAACGAGCAGAACGATCGCCGCGATCAACGCGATGCCGATCCATACCACGACGTTGCTCCGGGTCGAGGCGGTCGTGCCGGTCATGCCGCAACCCGATCAAGTCGCTCCAGCAACGCTGCCGTGGCGAGCTGGTCGGCCTCTGTGATCGGAGCATCGCTGTAGAACGCCCGCTCGAACGAATCGGCGGCACGGCGATAGTCAGCCATCAGGTCGGCCCGGTTCCGTTCGACGGCGCGTCCGAAGTCTCCGGTTGTTGCCCCCGGCCGTTCCAGCGCAATTCCCTGTTCGATGAGTTCGACGATCGCCAGCCGGAAGGCAGCCACAACGGCGCCCCGCCAATCCTGGGCAGCCCGGAGCGACGCGAGGTCAGCCCGCAACTCGTCGGGGTCGACCACCTCGTCGAAGACGATCCGTGCCGTCGCGTCCTGCGCAGTGTCCCGGTCTGCTCGTCGGTTCCGAATCGCACGGATCAGCGCGATCGCCACGATGACGATCGCCACTGCGAGCAGGATGTAGGCGATCGCTGCTCCGGCGCCGGCTCCACTGCCGCCGAAGATCGTGCTGAAGATGCGGTCCAGCAGGTTGCCGATCCACTCGAGCACCCGGTTGACCGAGCGAGAGAAGAACCCCGGTTCGCGGCTTCCGAGGAACTCGCCGCGCAGAAGGATCTCGTCGGCCAGTTCGTTGGCGTCGTCGTTTCCGATCTCGTCGGCCGGAGGCTGCAGGGGCGTCACCGTCGAGCACCGGCGCCGCGGACACGTGGGCGGAAGGCCTGGGCCATGGCCATGTCCAGATCGATCCCCTCGCGGCGAACGCGCAGGTCGAGGTAGAGCACGGTCGAGACCGCTGCAACGAAGGCGGTCACCACGACTGAGGCCACCACATCCGCCACGCCGGAGACCGCCCACAACGGAAGGTTGAGCAGCTCCAAGCCGATGAGCGATGGAAGGAATCGGATTGCGCCGCGAATCGCAAGTGCGGCGATTCCGGAGAATACGAACACCATCGCGACGTGGAACAACGTGTTGCCGGTGAGCCGGGCGCTGCGACGCATCGCGGCAATGGGGCCGACACGTTCCGCTCCCATCGCCGGCGCCATGACCATCCACAACGGACCGAGCACGAGGATCGCGAGGCCCGCGGTGACGAGGGAAGCGAGCCCCTGCAGCACATGGGCGCCGAGCCAGCCGACGAACAGGGCTGGAGATCGCTTGACCGAGTCGACGAGCAGGTCGGTGGCGGTGACGGGGCGGCTCGAGAACCACGCCTCGATGACGCTGCCATAGATCGCGGCCACGGTGAACAGCGCAAGCGATTCGAGGACGAGCGTGGCAAACGCTGCGATGACCGCACCCGGTTCGCTCACGTTGCCGATGAACACATCGAGCAGTTGGTCGGGTCGGGCGTCCCGCAGTGGCGACCCCGGGAAGGCAAGTGCCATAACCCGCAACGGCAGCAGCACGATCAGTGCCACACCAAACAACAGCGCAGGCGAGATGCGTAGAAAGTTGACAGCCTCATCGATCACCGCAAGCGATGACCGCGGGACGAGCGGCGGTAACTCGGCTCCGTCGGGGGCGCGCAGCGGACGGGCCATCGGCGCTGGGCTGTCGGGCTGCGCCGCCGCATTGGATCGCTGTGCCGTCACTGGGTCATTCTTACTCAGTGACGCCCGAACCGCCCGACATACCGACGCCGGAATCGACCGCCGGACGCTCCCACGCTTCAGGCGGGTTCGATGCGGCCACGTACGGTGACAGTTTCGCCGATGTGTACGACGAGTGGTACCCCGATGTCTCCGACGCCGCTGCAACCGCTGGCTTCGTCAGCCGCCTCGGAACCCAGCTGGACGTCCTCGAACTCGGCACCGGGACCGGACGTCTGGCGCGGTCCCTCACCGCAGCCGGCCACCGTGTCGTCGGTATCGATGCCTCAATTCCCATGCTGCGCCGTTTCGAGGGGTCCGGGGCGTCGGCAATCGCCGCCGACATGGCGCAGCTCCCCTTCGCCAACGCATCCTTCGACTGTGTGCTCGTGGCCACCAACACGCTGTTCAACCTCGCCGACGCCGACCATCAGGCGGCCTGCTTCCGCAATGTGGCTGCGGTCCTGCGCCCGGGCGGCTCGATGGTCGTGGAAGCCGATGTTCCTGCCCCGAGTGACCCGGCGCTCGATCGACTCGTCTCGACGCGCAGTATCGAACCGGACCGCGTGGTCCTCACCGCCACGATTCGAGACGAAGCAGCGCAGACGGTCACCGGCCAGCACATCGACATCTCCAACGACGGCATCCGGCTTCGCCCATGGAAGATCCGCTTCATCGGCCCGAAGGAACTCGACCGGCTGGCAGCAGCCGCCGACCTCGTGCGAACCGACCGCGTCTCCGATTGGTCTGGGGCGGCGTTCGACGCCGACGGCCCCCACCACGTGACCGTCTACACCGCGCCGAGCGGCTAGTCGAGCGCCAGCACCTCGAGTGCTTCGAACACGTGGGCGGGCGGCCGCATCGGCTTGCCGGTTCCATCCGTCACTGCAACGGTGACCTCGCTCGTGGCGATCACGTCGTCGTCCCGGCGGATCGTCTGGGACCAGACCGTCGATGCCCGACCGAAGTTCGAAACCCCGGTGTGGATTTCGAGGTCCTCACCCGCGGTCGCCGCGTTGCGAAACCGCACCTCGAGCCGCGTAACGACGAACTGGACGCCCTGGTCCTTGAGCGTGTGCAGCGCCATGTCGATGGCTTCGAGCGCATCGACCCGGCCGATCTCGAAGTAGGTCACATACATCGCATGATTCACATGGTCGTACGGGTCCAGTTCGTGGAAGCGGACGCGGTGTGGCGTGATGTGCGCAGGCATGGGGCTGGACTCTAGCCCGGGGTGAGTCCTCCGTTTCGGCTGCACCCGCCGTACCCTCAGACCATGGTTGCGATCTCCGTGGAAACCGAACTCGACGCCCCGCCGGAGGTGGTTTGGTCCGACGTACGGAACCTCTCCTCCCACGTCGAATGGATGCACGACGCTGAGTCGATCTGGTTCACGTCACCGACCACCGAAGGTGTCGGCACCATGTTCGATTGCGAAACCAAGGTCGGACCGATCCGCCTCACCGACGTGATGGAGATCACCGAGTGGGTCGACAACGAACGAATGGGCGTCCGCCACAGTGGAATCGTGACGGGCGAGGGGGTCTTCACCCTCACGCCGATCCACGGCTCGAAGACGCTGTTCAGCTGGACGGAGGAACTCCACTTCCCGTGGTTCTTCGGCGGCAAACTCGGCGAGCCGGTCGGCGGCGTGATTCTCAAGATGATCTGGAAGCGGAACCTCCAGAACCTCGCAAACCGCTATCGAAACGGCGCCGTCGTCACCTGAACAGGGTGTCGGGGTCGACCGCTTGGGTCGCCGCCAGCACGGACCCGACGATGAAGACCACTCCCAAGAAGGCCGTCACCAGAAGCGGCTTCCGTTGGTCGCGCCCGAACATCGGGCCGTCTCCGGGGTTCAAGCCGAAGAATACGATCCCGAGCAGTATTCCGGCGAGGAATCCTCCGGCATGGCCGCCGAGGCTCACGCCGCTTCGGAAGCTCAGCAAGGCATTGATCACGATGAGGAAACCGAGCCCGGTGTCGAAAATTCCAATGCCCCGGCTTCGATAGGCCAGAACGGTGAGGCCGACGAGACCGAACACCGCCCCAGACGCGCCGCCCGTGTTCGCATTCGGCGTGAGAAGGAGCGCACCGAATGACCCTCCCAACAAGCAGACCAAATAGACACTCAGAAACCGAATCTCGCCGAGAATCCGCTCCAGTTGCTGTCCCAGAACCCACAGCAGATACATGTTGAATCCGATGTGGAACAGCCCAGAGTGCAGGAAGCCGCCGGAGACGATCCGCCAGAATTCACCGTCTTCAACGATTGGCCAGCCAGACGTGCCGTAGTCGCGGAAGACGGTACCGGCGCTGTTGATCGTGGCGCCGAGGGCCGCGATCGTCAGAACCCACACGGCGACATTGACCCCAACGAGGCCCTTCGTCACGGTGCCCTGCGCGCCCGGAAGGGTACGGGCGTTGTACACCTTCTGCTTGTTTCCCTTGGCGCATTCGGGGCAGTGCACGCCGACCGAAGCCTGATTCATGCAGGACGGGCAGATCGTGCGGTCACAGCGTTGACAGGTCACACCAGAGGTCCGGTCCGGGTGCCGATAACAGACATCGCTGTCGGTGGGGGTGGGATGGTCGTGTGAGGTCATTTGTACTCCAAGCACTGACGCTAGCGTTTCCATTCCCCGGGTGGTCCCGCGGCCGGTCGTGGACCGCTACCGTTTTCCTCAGTGACTGACATCATGCCCTTCTCCGCCGAGCTCCAGGACCGTCTGGTGCTCCTCGCCCAGGTGCCACATCTCCTCGTCGCCACCGACTACGACGGCACCATTGCTCCAATCGTCAACGACCCGATGAAGGCCGTACCCGATCGCGAAGCTGCGGTCGCGCTGCGAACACTCGCCGGACTCGACCAGACCGAAGTCGGCGTCATCTCCTCCCGATCGCTCCGCGATCTCGCCGCGCTCAGCCGGCTCCCGGCCGAGATTCACCTCGTCGGCAGTCACGGCAGCGAGTTCGATGTGGACTTCGCCCTGCAAATGGACGCCGAGACCATCGCCCGCCGGAACGAACTCGGCGAACTCCTCGCCGAGATCGCCAACCGCTACCCGGGCACGGTCCTGGAGCAGAAGCCCGCCTCGGTGGCGTTCCACACCCGCAATGCCGAGGACGCCATCGTTCCAGCCGCCGTCGACGAGGTCGCGGCGATCGCCGTCGACAACCCCGATCTCTCCATCCGACACGGCAAGCGGGTGGTCGAGCTCGGCGTCATGCAGACCGACAAGGGCGGGGCGCTCGACACACTCCGGTCCAACCTGAGCGCCAGTGCCGTGCTGTTCCTCGGCGACGAGGGAACGGACGAAGACGCGTTCGCCACACTCGGCGGCCCGGATCTCGGTGTCAAGGTTGGCGACGGCGACACGATCGCCGAGTTTCGCATTGATGGCACGACCGACGTCGCCCGGCTCCTCAGCCAGCTCGCCACGCTTCGCGCCGAATGGCTTGCCGGGGCCGGCCTGGTCCCGATCGAGCAGCACAGTCTGTTGTCCGATCAGCGCACTGCCGCCATCGTCACGCCCGACGCTCGAATCACGTGGTTCTGCGCTCCGCGCCTGGACGACCCCGCCATCTTCGCCGAACTCCTTGGCGGCCCGAGCGCCGGCTACTTCTCGGTTGCGGCCGCCGACGGCAGCGCCCCGATCCTGCAGCGCTACAGCGGCTCGACGATGATCCTCGAGACGATCTGGTCCGGTGTGACCACGTTGGACTACCTCGACGTTTCCGATGGCCGGCCCGGTTTGCTGGCCGGTCGCTCCGACCTGATTCGGCAACTGTCGGGCACCGGGAGTGCAGTCATCGAGTTTGCTCCACGCCAGGACTTCGGCCGCTTCCCCACCCAGCTGGAGGTTCGTGACGGTGGGCTCGAGGTGATGGGTGCGCGCGATCTCGTCGTGCTCCGGTCCGAAGGCGTCGACTGGGAGATCGTGCCGGACGGCCAACATCAGACCGCTCGCGCCACGGTCGATCTCAGCAACGGTCCGCTCACGCTCGAACTCCGCGTGGGTACCGCCAGCCTTCGGGCCGAAGCGGACGAGGGTCGACGTCGGGATCACACCCGGCGGTTCTGGAACGATTGGGCCGACCGCCTCGAACTCCCCCAGGAGTCCTCGTCGTTCGTGAAACGATCTGCGCTGATTCTGAAAGCGCTCGTCTACGGGCCGAGCGGCGGTATCGCTGCAGCAGCCACGACGAGCCTGCCGGAGTTCATCGGCGGTGTTCGCAACTGGGACTACCGCTACTGCTGGCTTCGGGACGCAGCGCTCAGCGCGGCGGCCCTCGTGCGTTTGGGCAGTCATACCGAAGCGATGGACTACCTGGACTGGGTGCTCGGCGTGCTCGAGGAGGGCGGCGGCGAAGCCGACCGGCTCAACCCGCTGTACACGCTCGACGGCGGCAAGCTTCCGCCGGAGGCCGACATCACCGAGCTCGCCGGCTACGGCGGTTCTCGGCCGGTCCGCGTGGGCAACGCCGCCGACAACCAGGTGCAGCTCGATGTGTTCGGACCGATCGTCGATCTGGTCCATCTGCTCGGGCAGCGGGGCGCTCCCCTCTCGGCCCGCCACTGGCGGCTGGTCGAGGCGATGGTGAGCGCTGTCGAGAACCGGTGGGAAGAGCCGGATCACGGCATTTGGGAGATCCGTTCGGCGCCCCGTCACCACGTGTACTCACGGGTGATGTGTTGGGTCACCGTCGATCGGGCCATCGATCTCGCCAGCGAGGTTTTCGGCCGTCAGCGCCCGGAATGGGAGACGCTGCGCGACACGATTGCCGCCGACATCTTCGAGAACGGCTACAACGAGACGGTCGGCAGCTTCACGACCGCCTACGACGGGGTCGATCTCGACGCCTCGGTGCTCAGCGTTGGCCTCTTCGGATTGGTCGAGCCGACGGATCCTCGATTCGTCGGAACGGTGCGTGGAGTCGAGGCCCAGCTCCGGGCCGGCACGACCGTGTACCGCTACCACCACGACGACGGTCTGCCGGGAGCGGAGGGCGGCTTCCACCTGATGACCTCCTGGCTGATCGACAGCTATCTGCTCATCGGCGAGCGCGAGAACGCCGAGGAACTCTTCCGCGCACTGTTGGCGACAGCCGGCCAGACCGGCCTGCTCTCCGAGGAAGTCGACCCGGCAACCGGCCGCTCCCTCGGCAACCACCCCCAGGCCTACAGCCACCTGGGCGCCATCAACAACGCCCTGAACCTCAGCAACTAACCACCCAAAGCGCGCACTCCCCCACATCGGTACCAGGTACGAAAACCACCCAGCGCGCGAACGTGCCCACAATGGGGTCAGACCCCAT
>CALBVR010000105.1 GCA_937969565.1 uncultured Acidimicrobiales bacterium
GACGCGACCCCTTCACCCGGTTGGGTGAAACTGAGACGCGACCCCTTCACCCGGGTTTGGGGCTCGTGCGGTGAATCGAATGTCCGGATGAGCGTTGCAGAAAGTCGCCGTACTTTCGTGCGAAATTGTCCGGTCGTCGTCGGGCGATGCCTACGGTTCGTCTTCTCGTCCACACCAATGAGGAGACGACATCATGACCATCACCACAACCACCATCAACGCCGTCGACATCGAAGCCGTCGCCGGACTCGCCAACAAGATCGTCGAAGAACCCGGCGTCGCCTCGACGACCTGGTCGTCGAAGGTCGCCTGGGACGAGGGCTTCCGCTCCGTCGCATCGATCCGCGACTTCGACCCGATCGCATCCGATGAGCCGGCTGCCCTCGGCGGCACCGACACGGCCCCCAACCCGGTCGAACAGCTGCTCAGCGCACTCGGCAACTGCCTCGTCGTCGGCTACGCCGCCAACGCGACCGCCGCCGGCATCGAAGTCGAACAACTCGAAGTGGAACTCGAAGGTGACCTCGACCTCCACACCTTCCTCGGCCTGAACCCCGAAGGGAACGCCGGCTTCGAGTCCATCCGGGCCAACGTCACCCTCAAGAGCGACGCCACCGAAACCCAGCTCGCCGAGCTGCACGACAAAGTCGTCGGCACCTCGCCGGTCGGCCACACGCTCGGACGCAGCGTGCCGGTCGCCATCGAACTGGTCTGAGGCCGTCGACCGACCACCGCGCTGGTAGCTTCGCTCCGATGGAGCGCTTCTATCCGATCGGCACCCCCGGCGAACCGTGGACGGACACGGAGAAACGGGAGTGGTTCGAGACCCGCACCATCGAGCGGAGCTACCAGGCGGAGGTCGTGCAGCGCATCGAAACGCTCCCCGACTCGTTCGAGGTGGCGCAGTACGGGGCGCTCCCGCTCGACCAACAGCGATACCCGCTCTACGTCTGCACCCAACGGTCCACCAACGTCGACGCACCCTGGGCCCTCATCACCGGTGGCGTCCACGGCTACGAAACAAGCGGCGTGCACGGCGCACTGACCTTCATGGCCGACACCGCCGGCGAGTACCGGGAACAGCTCAACCTCGTGGTCGCCCCGTGCGTCAGCCCATGGGGCTACGAGGTCATCAACCGGTGGAACCCGAACTGCCTCGACCCGAACCGGTCCTTCCACGCCAACAGCCCGTCGGAGGAAGCCGCCGCACTCCTGCAACTCCTCGATCTTCTCGGTGTGCAATTCCTTCTGCACATGGACCTCCACGAGACGACCGACAGCGACGAGGACGAGTTTCGGCCGGCGGTCGCAGCACGCGACGGCAAGCCGTCCGAGCCCGGCCTCATCCCCGACGGCTTCTACACCGTGGGCGACTCGCTCAACCCACAACCCGAGTTCCAAGCGGCCGTGATCGCCGGGGTCGCCGAGGTGACCCACATCGCGCCGGCGGACGAGCACGGACAGATCATCGGCGCCGACGTGACCCAGCCCGGGGTCATCAACTATCCCAACGTCGAACTCGGCCTGTGCGCCGGAATCACCGGCGCCCGATTCACGACGACCACAGAGGTCTACCCGGACAGCCCCAATGCCACGCCCGAAATCTGCAACGCGGCACAGGTCGCGGCGGTGCGGGCCGGGCTGGATTTCGCGCTCTCCGCTCCCAGCTGAAGATTCGCTGAAGACCCCACAACAAGACTGGGTAAATTCACCCGCCCGAACACCGATCAAACAAGGGTGATGTTTTCCCCGCGATACCTGCTCGCCGCGCTGCTGTCTCTCGCGTTCGTAGCCACGTTGGCGACGCCAGTTGCGGCTGCACAGGTGCCCTGCGACCCCGCCATCGAGATCTGCGATTCGTTCGACGACCTCCCGCCCCTCGACGAACCGTTCCCGGAGGATCCGTTCTTCTGCGACCCGTATCTCGATCCCACGTGCGCGCCGGAGTTCATCGAGGACCCGTTCTTCTGCGACCCGTACCTCGATCCAACCTGTGCTCCGGAACTGCTCGAGGACCCCTTCTTTTGCGACCCCTATCTCGATCCGACGTGTGCTCCTGAGTTCATCGAGGACCCGTTCTTCGACGTGGTCGTCGTCGATGGCACGGGAGATCCGTTCTTCTGTGACCCCTACATCGACCCAACCTGTCTCGGAGAGCCGCCGGCCGACTTCGCCGAGTACTGCGCCACGGTGCCAGACCCGATCTGCGATCTTCCCGAGTTCCAACCGGAGCCGGCTGCACCCCAGGCCCTCGCATTCACCGACCCTCCACCGCAGGCAGCGGCCGTCGCCACCCGTAGCGACACCACCGATGACCTGCCACCAACCGAAGTGCCAGCAGAGGATGTGCCAGTCATCGCAGCCAACCGCCTCCTCTTCGTCGTCGACGCACTTGCCGAACTCGGCGCATTCCAGCGCACGCCCGACCCCACGCTCACCTCCGCACTTCGACAGGTCCGCGAGGACGTTCCGGCCGATGGACTCACCGAAGACGGCTACCGGGACGAGGTCGAACGATTCGCCGCCGACCTGCCGCTCTACATCGCCCAGCTCGAAGGCGCCGGAGTGGCCGTCAGCCCATCCCTCCGGGCGCTCGAAGACGTGCTCACTCCCGAAGCCATCGAGTCGCTGAACGACGGTGGCAGCGCCCTCTTCGAGGCCGCCCCGCTCTTCTCCGCCATCGCCGACCTCTCCGTACGCGGCGGCACCGAACCCGAAGACGGGCGCGACCTCGAGGCCGACATCACCGAAGTCCTCGGCATCTCCGTCCTGTATGCGGCCCCAGCAGAACCGGTGGTCGCAAGCACCACCACCGCAGCGCCCACGACCACGACGACCACCACGGTTGTGGCAACGACCGAAGCGCCCGTCGTCGCCGCCGCACCGGCGCCGGCCGAAGCACCGGCCGAGTCGACCGGTTCCACCACCGGTCTCTGGATCGGCATCGGCACGGCAATCGCGCTCGCCGCAGCCGCACTCATCGCCGTCCTCCGTCGCCGGTCGACAACGTCCACGATCGACACGGGCAACGGCAACGAGATCGTGTCCGTCGACGACCTCCTCGACGCCAGCCGCCGGATGACCGCATCGCTCGACTCCGCAGAAATCGTCGCAATCGCGCTCGGCGAAACACGCCGCCTCATCGATGCCGAGGGCGGCATCGTCGTCATGCGCAACGGC
>CALBVR010000106.1 GCA_937969565.1 uncultured Acidimicrobiales bacterium
CGCCCCCGAGAGACCCATCGCCGATGCGCGCCCGCCGCCGTCGTCCGAAGCGAACCACACGGCAACACGGTTCTGCTCGGCCAGCGGCGCCATCTCCTGAGCGAACGAGACCACGTCGGGCGGCTCGGCCAGCAGCCGCTCAACCACCACCGCTGCAAGATCGTCGAGCAGCGATGTCCGCTCCGCTTCATCCTCGGCAAATCGTTCGTACTGTCCCCGCAACAATTCGTTGGATGCGTTCGCACCGCTGAGGGTGAGTCCGTCCACATCCACCGGCCCGGAGAAGGCAAGCAGTGCCTGAAGGACAAAGGGGTCGATCATCATGACCGCATCCACCTGTTCACCCGTCGCCTGTTCGTAGAGATCGGCGGTGACTGCGGCGACAGACGGGAAGTCGGGGGAGAGGGTCACGTCCTGCACATGGTGTTCCACCGCGAATCGGCCGTACCGCTCGACGAACGGTTCGTTGCCCATGATCTGCGCACCCGACGCAATGAGCACATCGTTGAGTTGCTTCGACCGATACTGCTCGACGAGTTCGACCCGGCCGTCGATCGCTCGGAACTCCGCCCAATTTCCGATGAACCCGCCGGCGCCACGGGCCTCCGCCGGGGTGCTGAACATCACGACAATCGTCGAACCGGTCGGTGACGCGAGGAGTTGGTGTCCCGAGTCGGCAGCCGCAGCGATCGCGGCCGTGGCGTCGGCGACCGTCGCCATCTCGACCGTCGCGACGTCGAGCGCCGATCCGAGTGGGGCGATGAGCCACGGCGATCCGGCGGCAGCGAATGCACCGTGTGCCCGGTCGGCCGCCGATGCCAACTGCGCCGTGGTCGGGACCAATGTCCCGAGCATCTCCGTGTTCACGCGCCCATCCACAACGAGGGCCTGGGTGTCGGCGCCATCAGCCACCTGACCCGCGGCGGCGCTGATCTCCGCCGCGTGTCGGACGCCGGTCGACGCAGCCGTCACATGCTGACCAACGATCGGAATCGCTCGGGCGGGAAGGAGCCACGGACCGTTCAAGCGTCGGTGGGCGGAGCGCCAGCCGTTCGCGGCCTCCTCCAACTCGAGACGAGCGAGTTCCACATCGCCGTCGGCGGCAGCTTCGGCTGCGGCCCGGCTCGAACGAATCGCACTCTGTGCAGGAGAAGCAGCGAGCGCTGCGGCGGCCGCAGCCAACACGATGGCAGCGGAAATCGCCAGACTTCCGCGACCTGCAGCCTTTCGGACGCGAGCGCGATCCCAACGACGGAGTCGGGACCACGCTGACCAAAGCATGGGGGCAACGGCCAACACGCCGAGGACGAGACTCGCTCCGACCGGGTCGCCGGATGGCGTGGACAGCAACCGGTGAACGGGATCGGCGCCCTGAAGAAACAGCGCCGGAGCGCTGAGCCCCATGATCGTTGCTGCAACCACCCGCCGACGTCGACTCTGCAACACGTTCCATGCGGCGAGACACAGCGCCGCCAACGCGGCCAACTGTGCCAGCAACGGTGCGGCGAGGACCGCCCCGAAACCACTGGGCACCAACAGCGTCCACCGCCGCGCTCTGGTTGCCGCCGCGGCAAGAAGGGCGATGCACGCGCCCCGCTGCCACAGATCGAACAGCCACGTGCCCGTGGGCGTCGACGATGTCAGCAAGGCTCCGAGGATCGCAGCAACCGCAATCGCGATCTCGGCCCGATGGTCGACACGCGGCGCCGTCGCCATGGAACGGCGAACGCCGACTCGGCGGCGGGGCGGGGCTTCTCGCAGTGTCTGCATGATCGTTCCACTCCCGTATCGACTGGCCCACGCCCGAGATGAGACGGACCCATCGACGAGCGATGGGCCGAATTGCCTGCCTTTCGCTCACATCGAACGACCCACAACCGACAGGCCCCTTGGTTGGTCTCACTTGGGGAGAGAGCACGGACATGAAAATCGAAAATGCAGATCGCGAGCGGAGTAGGCGCGCGTCGTCGACCCGGGGCCTGCGGGCCCCGGGTTCGACCAACACGGCCGGCTTCCTCAGCCTTCGTCTGCTGGTGGATCTCGGCGCAATCTTCGCCTGCCTGACCGCAGCAGCCATCGCACTTGGAGCGGGCGCTCTTCACTCGCTCGCCATGGGCGGACTCGGCGCTGCCGTACATCTCCTCGTCGGTTCCGTCTTCGGGTTCCATCACCGTCGCTGGCGGCTGGCGTCGTTCGACGAAGCCGTTGCCATGGCCGCAACCACCGTCTTCGTGACGGCGATCCTCGGCACCATTCGTCTCGGAGCCGAACTCTCCGGAACGCTGCTCAGCATCAGCCTCCTCGCTCCGTTCGCTGCACTCAATCTCAGCTTCGGCGCTCGCGCGGCCCGACGGGTTCACACCGAGCGGAAGAGTCGCCCCTCCCGTAGCGACATGACGCCGGTGATCGTCTTTGGTGCCGGTGCCGGTGGCGCCCAACTCATCCGCGCCATGCTGACCACCCCGGAAAGCACGTACGAACCCGTCGCGCTCATCGACGACGATCGCAGCAAGGCAAACCTCCGCATTCAGGGTGTGCCCGTTCTCGGCACCCGTGCCGACCTGACCCAGGTTGCTCGCCAGACCGGTTCCAAGATCCTCCTCGTTGCCATCCCCAGCGCCGGCGCCTCCGTGATCCGCGTGGTCAGCGAGCAGGCCCGTCGAGCCGGACTCGACGTTCGAATTCTCCCGCCGACGCAGGAACTCGTCGACGGCCGGGTTGGCCTCGGTGACATCCGGGAAGTCAGCGAAGCCGACCTTCTGGGACGACGCGCCATCCAGACCGATCTGGACGCGATCGCCGGCTACCTCACTGGGAAACGTGTCCTCGTCACCGGAGCCGGTGGCTCCATCGGTTCCGAACTCTGCCGGCAGATCAGCCGCTTCTTCCCCGAGACGCTCATCATGTTGGACCGCGACGAATCCGCGCTTCACGGTGTGCAGCTGTCTGTCGAGGGCCATGCGCTGCTCGACTCCCGCAACCTCGTCGTCGCCAACATTCGCGACGCCGAACGCATGCACGAGGTGTTCGCCGAACACCAGCCACACGTCGTGTTCCACGCCGCGGCGCTCAAGCATCTGCCGCTGCTCGAGATGTATCCCGAAGAGGGATGGAAGACGAACGTCGAGGGGTCGTACAACGTGCTCCAGGCCGCTGCCGGGGTTGGCGTCAGCCATTTCGTGAACGTCTCCACCGACAAGGCCGCAGACCCCACGAGCGTCCTCGGATACACCAAACGCATCGCCGAACAACTCACCTCATGGCATGCAGAACAGCACGCCGGCGACTGGGTCAGCGTCCGTTTCGGCAACGTTCTCGGCTCCCGAGGGTCGATGCTTCGCACGTTCCGCGGGCAGATCGAGTCCGGTGGTCCGATCACCGTCACGCATCCCGAGGTCACCCGATTCTTCATGACGCCGGTCGAGGCCTGTCAGCTCGTCATCCAGGCAGCTGCTGTTGGCGACAAGGGTGAGGCCCTTGTGCTCGACATGGGCGAGCCCGTCCGGATTCTCGAAGTGGCCGAACGCCTCGTCGAGGCGTCCGGCAAAGACATCGAGATCGTGTTCACCGGGCTCCGTCCAGGAGAGAAGATGCACGAAGCCCTCGTGAGCGAAGGGGAACTCGACACCCGCCGGGCACACCCGCTCATCTCGCACGTTTCGGTCCCTGTTCTCGAGCCGCACGAACTGGCGCACTTCGATCGCGCCAACAACGACGTGGCTCGCCAATCGATGATCGACCTCTGCCGGTCGGGCGTCGTCGCCGATGTGTCTGACGACGTGCTGGCCGAGACCGTCGCCGAAGCCGCCTGAGCGGCTCGATCAGACGCAGTCGGTGTCGGTGGTGACGCCGGCTTTCGACGAACGAATCAGGAACGTGTCGTCGGCCGCGGCCGCTCCGACGTGGAAAGAGAGCGCCGAGGTCGTCGCCATCCACGAGCCGTTGCGCCGGACCACGTAGCGGTCCTCTCCATCGATGGCCGTCCAGGTCAGCGTCGTCACGCCTCCGGCGTCGACCGAACGAACACACTGTTGCCCGGCGGGTGGAGGCAGCTCGATGGTGATCGACGGCGTGCACTCCGTCGTGATCTGTGTCGGGCCCTGCTCGCTACGAATCACGTACTGATGCGTGCCCGGGTCGGGGGCGTGCTCGAATCGGAGGACGTCACCGAGTGTTGCGAGCCAGGCGTCGTTGTGTCGGACGATGTACCGGTTCTCACCGGCGACCGCCGTCCACTCCAAGGTGACCACACCATCGGGCGACACGGTGGCGGAACACGTCTGCACTTCCGGCTCCGGGGGAGGCGGCGGAGGTGGTGGAGGCGGCGGTGGATCGTCATCCACCGGGAAGAGGGCGACATGCGGCTGTGGCTTGAAGTTGATTCGGGTGAAGTCGCCGCCGATCAACAAGCCGGACGGGCCGACATCGAGCGCCCACACGCCGACGAGGCTGTTGGCATGCGGCGCCCAATCGGCGAGAGCGCCGGTGCTCGGATCGAAGGCCGCCAGCTTGTGTCGCTCGATGGCGTTGGGGTTGTCGGGCGATTCCATGAACGGGCCGTTGTTGTCGGCAAACACGTAGTTGCCATGTGACCCGCCGTAAACCAGATCTTCCGTGGCGACGACCGCCTGCCAGTCGCCGGCGTTCACCCGCCGCCAGAGCAGCGCTCCCGTCGTGGTGTCGAACGCCCGAAGGGAGTTTCCTTCACGGCTGAGCGGCCCGGCACCGGCCAGGTAGATCGCGGAACCATTCGGATGGAGCGCGAGGTCGTAGACCTTGTGAAGCGCATCCGGCAGCCACGTGGTGTCCACCGCTGCATTGGCCGGGTCGAGGCGAGCGACGCGGCCCACCACGATGCCATCGATGTTCGTGAAGCTGCCCGCGGCGTACAGGCTGCCCGCGTGCAGTTCCAGGTCGAAAGCCTTCGCGTCGACGACGGGTCGCCACGCAGGATCGAGCGTTCCGGTGGCGGCATCCACCTTCGCAAGGTGGGCCTGCGGGATTCCATTCATCGTCGTGAAGGAGCCGGCGATCCACAACGACGTTCCATCGGTCGCGATGGAGCGCACAACGGCATCCGGCTGCGGAGCGAATCCGGTGTCGACCTCTCCAGTCGCCGTGCTGATCCGGGCGAGCCGTCGAATCGGATGTCCGTCAACGGTCGCGAATCGCCCCCCGATGTAGAGCCATTGGCCATCGGGCGAAAGCGCCAACGCTTCCACCCGACCCGTCACATCCGGATGCCAGCTCGTGTCGAGCGCTCCGGTGGTGGAATCGAGGGCAGCGATGTTGCGTTGTCGCACGTCCCCCACGAACTCGAACTGGCCGCCGATCCAGAGCCGGTCGCCTCCGTCCAACACGGACCACACCGGCGTGCCCGTGTCGAGCACCTCGTGGGCGTCGATGGCGTGTTCGAACTCGATTGGTTCGTCCGTGACCTGGAGGGCGCCGGCGAGCACCGGCGCAGCAGCGACCACGAGGAGAAGGCCGCAGAGCGCGGCAATCGTCGTGCGCCCCGCCCGCCCGATGCTTGTCCGACCACGCCGATTGATCATCGAAGCGAAACGCTAGGCGCGAATCACACCCGGAGTGTTGAAGAATGATGACGATTCATCCTGCTGGTGGTGAATCCTGAAATTGGGGCACGAAACGAGCGCATGGAGTGGACACGTCGGCGCTCACCGTGGGGTTGTCAGCGCGCGGGAACGCCCCGGACCGTTGACGCAGCCGGCACGTCGCGGTTGACTACCGCACCCGCCCCGATCACGGCGTCAGCACCGATGGAAACGCCCGGCAGGATCGACGCCGCGGTGCCGATGAAGGCTCGGTCACCAATCGTCGCTCCACCGGTGACGCGAACGCCGGGGCAGATCGTCACGTGGTCACCGACGACGCAGTCGTGCGATACGGAGGCCCCCACGTTGAGATGGGTGTGCCGCCCGAGTCGGACGTTCGTGGTGACGACGGCACCTTGGGCGAGAATCACGCCAGCGCCCATCGAAGTGAACGAGCCGACGGTGGCTGTCGGGTGCACCAATGGTTGGGCGGCCTGCTCCCGAGCCATCGCATCCAGACGGGCCCGGGTACCGGGGTCACCGATGCCGATGACGAATTCGACGTCGCCACGTCCGAGCACGTCGGCGGTCCGCCCGAGAAACCGAAACCCGAGTTGTGCGAGCAGCTGACGGTCCGGCTCATCGTCGTCGACGACACCGGCGAGGCGGATGGAGTCCGTGCTTTCAGCGACGGTCCGAACGATGTCGGCGGTTTCCATGCCATGGCCACCGGCGCCGATCACGACGACATCGCGCGTGATGGTGAGGTCGTCTGCATCAGCGGCGACTCGGACGTCCCAGCGGCTGCTGACCGAGCTCGTCACGCGGCCACCTGCTCACGACGCAACGAGGGGGTCGGCGTGAGCAACAGAACGGGCGCGAGCGGTTCTTCCATCTCGTCCTGCATGTACACGAGTTGCACGAAGGGGTCGTCGGTGTCGTTGCCGTCGACCCCGGCGCCCGTGGCGATCACCGTGAAGGTCTTCGCGACGATGCCGACGTACGTGCGGATCGAGGCGCCGGTTGCCCAATCGACATCGAGGGCGAGCCGTTCGGTCCAGGGAATCGCGTTTCGGCCGCTCACCTGAGCCAGGCCGGTGA
The DNA here is from genome assembly GCA_937969565.1 of uncultured Acidimicrobiales bacterium. Classification (GTDB taxonomy): domain Bacteria; phylum Actinomycetota; class Acidimicrobiia; order Acidimicrobiales; family SHLQ01; genus SHLQ01. Next base: position 6,657 of record CALBVR010000106.1, read on the forward strand.
GTCCCGGACGGACGTCATGTCGGGTGGCCTGGGTTTCAGAGAGCGCGGCGACCTGACGGGGCAGCATCGGACGAGGGCCGACCAGGCTCATGTCGCCTCGAAGAACGTTCAGAAGCTGCGGCAGCTCGTCGAGCGATGTGCGTCGGAGCAGAGCCCCGACTCGGGTGATCGAATCGGCTGTCGGCTGTTCGAGATCGTCAGCCACACGCATCGAGCGGAACTTCATCACTTGGAACGGCACGCCACTGCGGCCGACCCGCTCCTGGCGAAAGAAGATCGGGCGGCCAGACCCGATCGCCACGGCCAGCGCGCACGCCAACATGACCGGCATCCACACCGGCGCGCCGAGGGTCAGCAACCCCAGGTCGAGCGCCCGAAGTCGACGACTTGTCATGCTGCCTGCTTCGACTGCACGCCGCTCGAGAGATCGATCGTCGCCGACTCCCGAAGAATCTCCGAGCGCATCCATTCGATCGTCTCGTCGAGCCCGTCGGCGAATGCCTTCGGCTCCACATCGCCGAACAGACGATGCAACTGTGAGGGATCGGCCTGTGAATGTGGGACGTCGCCGGCGCGGTTGTCCGTGTTCGTGACGATCAGCGGCTCGTCGACGCGGTCAGCGATCATCGACAGAACCTCGTTCAGCGTGATCCTCGATCCGAACGCGAGGTTCACCGGGTCCGGCGAGCTCGTCCGGTTCTCCAGCGCCGAAGCGATCGTGCGGCACACGGTTGAGACATGCGTGAAGTCGCGGGACTGGGTGCCATCGCCGTGCACCGTGATCGGACGACCGCGCAGCGCCGCATCGACGAATGCGGGAATCACTGCGGCGTACACGTGGCCCGCCGGTTGGAGTGGGCCGAACACGTTGAAGAATCGGAAGGCGAGCGTGGGGAGTCCGAACGACGTGCCATAAGCGAGCGCATATGCCTCGGCCGCAAGCTTCGAAGCGGCGTACGGCGACATCGGCCGCGTGGCTGCCGATTCCCGCTTCGGGAGTTCGGCGTTGGCGCCATACACCGATGAACTCGAAGCCATGATCACATGCCGGCCGCCGACTCGACGGGCGGCCTCCAACACGTTCAGCGTGCCTGTGGCATTCGCGTGATGGCTGGCCAGCGGATCGTTGATGGACCGGGGCACCGAGGAGCGCGCGGCCAGGTGGACGATGGCATCGACGCCGGCGGCCAGCGTGGTCAGCTGGTCGATGTCGAGGATCGTGCCGAGCGTGAACTCTGCGTCGAGACCGTCGAGATTCGACGGCCGACCGGTGGAGAGGTCATCGAGGATCGACACCCCAATCGAGCGCTGCGTGAGCTCCCGAGTGAGGTTTGCGCCGATGAAGCCGGCGCCCCCGGTGATCAAGACTCGCATTCTGCGTACCCATTTCCATTACCGCCCGTTTACAGTGTTGCAACCGTGTTACGGCCGCCTGTAACAATCGGCAGGGTCACCCGGGTCGTTAGGCCCCGAGCATGGGTCGTTGGACTGAATTCTCCACGTTTTTCCGGTTGGAGAGGTCGATGACGCGGCCGGCATCGAGCGTCATCACACGGTCACATATGTCGAGGGCGGCCGGCCGGTGCGTGACGATCACCACCGTGGTGTCCGGCAGGCCACGGATGGCGTCGAGGACGGCCGCCTCGCTCGCGTGATCCAAGGCGCTTGTCGGCTCGTCGAGCACGAGAATGGAGGGCCGCGACGCCAGCGCCCGAGCGATGCAAAGGCGTTGCCGCTGGCCTCCCGAAAGGCGGCTGCCCCGCTCACCGAGGTGCGTGTCCACACCGTTCGGAAGCTGGTCGACCTCGTCGAGCAGCGCTGCAGCGGAGCACGCGTCCCGAACGTCTGCGTCCGTGATGTCCGGCCGGAGGAAGCGAACGTTCTCGGCGACCGTCCCGGTCAGCAGCTCCTGGTCCTGCGGCACGAACGCGACGTGGTTGGCCCACCAGGCCCGGTCGACCGAGTCCAACGCGAGCTGACCGAGGCGGATCCGTCCCGCTGACGGGCGAAGACCGAGCAGCAATTCGACGAGGGTGGACTTGCCTGAACCGGACGGTCCGACGAGGCCGACGATCTCGCCGGGATGGAGCATGAACGACACGTCGTGAAGCGCGTTGCGATGCTCGTCGTACCGGAAGGTGAGCCCATCCGAGACGAGTTCGCCGTCCGACGCCCCGATCTGCATCTCGTGATCGGTGGATCCCGCTGCTGTCTCGAATGCTTGAAGGTGGCCGTCGAGGTCGTCCAGATAGACCTTCGACCCGACGAACTGGGCGCGGGCGACCTGCAGCGACTGGGCGTAGGACAACGAGCGAAGAAGCAGGAGGAGGACGGCGCCAAGGGTGGCCACGTCGTCCACTCCCGACCGCTGACCGAGGAACAACAACACGACGAGACTCACCGCAGCGATGAACTGATAGGCCGGGCTCACGGCGGTCTGCGCGAACTGGGACCCTCGCAGCGTGCTGGCAGCATCGACGGCGCGGTCCACCACTCGTGCAGCTGCAGCGTCGCGAACGCCGAGCACCTGGATCTCCATCGCCAACGACTCGGTCTCCTGCACGGTCGTGGCGTACGAAAGTTGCGCGGCCGCGGCCGCGGCCGTGTGGCGGCGAACAATTCGCCGAAGGGGCACCATGCCGAGCCCCAACACGGCGACGACACCGGTGGCCACCAGTGTCAGGAGCGGTTGTACGACGAGTGCCGTCGTCAGGAGCGCAGCGAGTGCGGCCACAGCGACAAGACCTCGGGTCGCGGCGGTGACCACGTTTGCAGCGGTCTGCGTATAGCTGCTCAGCAGTTGGAGGACCCGGCCGCGTGCGAGCGAGTTCTTGTGGTCCCATGCCGAGTCCAGCCAGGCGTGGGTGAGCGTCGTCCGCATCCGGACGGCGCTGCGAGCGAGTGATCGGCTCGCAAGCCACGATGCACCCAGTCCACCTCCGAGGCGGACGAGAGCGAGTGCGGCCGCCGCCCCAAGCGCGGCGCCGGTCGTCATCGTGCGATTCTCGAGCAGAGCGATCGACCCAACGTCACTGCCGAGCGCAAGGCCGAGTCGGGTGACGAGCAGCAGGAAGCCGGCCTCGGCAAGCGTCGCCAGCAACGTGAGTGCGACGATGACCGCGAGCGATCGGCGTTCTGGGCGGAGCACGCTTCGGGGTGTCATGTCAGCGGCCCTTCACGAGTGCGCTCGCGGCGCGCCGGGTCCGCCAGCGCCACTCGTCCGTCACGGAGCGCTCGCGCAGATCGGTGATGGGACGGAACGTGGTGGCCTCGGCCACCTCGATCCACTCGTGTCGCCACGGATGCACGCAGCCGCGGTGCCATGGCTTCGGCCGCGTTTGGAAGTGCACGATGGCTGGGTCATGTCGGGCGGTTTCAATCGCCGCCTCGTCGAAGAAGAGATGCGCTCCATGCTGGTTGTCGAGCATGGGCGTCTGCTGATTCCAGGTGGGGTCAAGCGGCAGCCAGGTCCCTGAGGTGGCGACGTTCAACGCTTCCTGATCGGCGCCCTTGCCGCAGTGCGGCGACCGCAGGTAGTCGAGTGCCCGCTCGGCGACGCGCTGTTTCCGCCATTCGGCAAGGTCGACCAGCAGCAGGCCGGCGTTGAAGAAGCGGGCGCGCGGATCGAGGCCGAGTTCCTGCCAGTCGTCCACTGCGCCCCGGGTTCCCACCCACGGGTAGTTGACGGATTGCACGGCGGCCAGTGGCGCACCGGCGAGATCGACATCCCACAAGGGCGAGAGGTTCTGCCGGACCAACATGTCCACATCGAGATACAGCGCCCGGTCGACCGAAGCGTCGAGCGCTGCGCCCAACTGCAGCCGAAAATACGTCGAGTCCGGCAGGTGCGACGGCGTCGTCGCCCCGTGCACGAAGTCGCTCACGTCGAACCAGGAGAGCTCGTGATCGGTCGCGGGAAGCGCACCGATGATGCCGTCGACGGCATCCAGCGACAGGCCGTTGTGGAGCACGGTGATGGCCCAGCCGTCGCCGCAGCTCAACAACAACGATCGCAACGTCACCGCGGTTGGCATGGCAAAGTTCTCGTCGGTCGCCACCACAACGTGGCGCCGACCGGTCGACGCACTCATGCGGCGACGGAAGCCGTGGCTGTCTCGGCAGCCTCCACGGCGCCGACCGAACGCAAACCGTCGTGGATCATGCGGATCCGTCGGGCCTTCTCCGACTCGATGTCGGCCGCGAAACCGGTCCACGAACGGTCCTTCATCTCGCGCAGCCAGTGGCTGCGGCGACGGACCCGGTTGGCGGGGGTGTCGGTCCGGAGCTCGTGCGGGAAGGAGATGATCTCGGCGAGTCCCTGGATCGGGCTCAGACGGGTGTCGGTCATGTCGCCGACGAACACGACGGGGATGCCCATGGCGATGCACGGCAACGCGCAATGCAGGCGAGTTGTCACGACCAGCCGGGCGTGGAGCCGGTACTCCTCGAGCAGATCGCGGGCGAGCACACGCTTGGCGTCCTGCGACCACCAGGCCGCACCCTGATGGGTGACACGAACCGAGTCCGGTCCACGCAGATGCTCCGGGAGGGGAACGCCGGTGGTATCCACGAGGTAGACGCGGCCACCGTCGACCGGCTCTTCCGTTCGCTTCGGGAACGTGGTGGTCATGCAGCCTGACACGAACGCGTCGATTCCCGCTGCGGTGAGCAGGTCGACCGTCCGGCCGTCCCGACAGCCGATCGGACCCGACGCACGGAACGATGCCCGGACCTCCTCCCGGTGGAGAACATGCCGCACGTGGTCGCCGAGGTGGAATCCGAGCCAGATCGGCGAGATTTGCGCTGCGGCGGGGAAGGTCCGGTCGTCCTTGGTGAACCATCCCTGCATCACGACGGCAAACGGATCGCCCGTCCACGCGGACAGCTCGTCGCGATCGACGAACCCGGCGACATGGGGAAGGTGCTGGGCGATGGCCAGCGTCTGGATCTCATCGCCGATGTTCCACGAGCGCTGATATTCCATGAGGCGGATGGGAAGAGTCATGACGGGGACGTCCTGGGGTTGTGGCGGGTGTGGTGTCGGGGATGTTCGGTGAAGGCGTCGACGATGGCGTCAGCGTTGGTCCGCAAATGCCAGAGAGCCAGACGGGGTGAGCGGGGCAGGTTCACGAGCGGCTTGGCGACGAGCCGGACGGCGATGGTGATGGCGATGGCGCGCCAGGCGCGATCGCGTCGAAGCACCCGAAGCAGGTTGCGGTGGCGGTAGTAGTGCCGCCACGACCGTTCGGCGAGGAGCTTCGACCGGTGCAGACGGTTCGGCGAGGCGACGCCGCAGAAGACGGCGCCCGCCACACGAATGCGATAGCCGGCGCGGGAGAGCCGGCGACCGAGTTCGAGATCATCAAAACCCCAGAAGAGGTTCCGGTCGAACGCGTCGGCGTCCCGGAGCGCTCCGACCCGATAGAGGGGCAGCCAACCGCCGTGCAGATGGTCGGCTTCCTCCTGCTCGATCGGACCGGTCGGTCGTGGTTCGATGATGCCTCGACGCAGATCGAGCTGGCCGCCGCGGAGACCGATACCGGCCACGTCCGGGGAGGTGAAGGCGAGTTCGGCTGCGTCGACGAGCTCCTCGACGATGGTCGGGCTCGGGGGCGGGTCGTCGTCGTCCAGGATGAGGACCAGATCGTCGTCCTCAGCGATGCCGTCGATGTGATCGAAGGCGAGGCCGTACCCGCCGGCCGGGCCGAGGTTGCTGCCGGGGCGGAGCAGTTCGATCGGAATGCGTCGTGCGAGCCGATGCGACTGCACGAGATCGATGAGCTCGGGATCGTTGCCGTTGTCGACGATGACGAGCGCGTCCAGCCCGCGGCTCTGCCCGTCCAACACGTCCAGGGAATTCTGGAGCTCGTGGGCCCGGTCGAAGGTGCACATCGCACCGATCACGGCGCGGCTCACAGGACCAGGAACCTTGCATCGACGGACCCGGCGAGCTGCCCGATCCGGTTGCCGGCCACCCAGGCGATCGACGGCCGCTTCGACGGCATGACGGCGAAGGGAAGATGCAGAGCGAGCCACACCCAGGACCGGAGGCCGGCGAACATATTCGGTCGCTGACCCGTCTCCTCGTGGAGGCGTCGGGCAATCGGTGCCCGGCTGCGGCCGTACGCAAATCCCTGAGACCAGAGCGCTGCGGCGTCGGTCCGGTAGCGGTAGGCGATCGCAGCCTCCGGCTTCCATCCGATGTCGATGCCCTCGAGCGATGCTCGGAGCGACCACTCCATGTCCTCGAGGCTCGGGAGTTCCTCGTTCAACGGGCCGACGGCGTCCCAGGCGGAGCGGCGGACAGCCATGTTCCCGCCGGCGGCGATGGGGAACAGGCCATAGAACATCGGTCGCCGCGCCGGGCCCCGGCTCGCTGCAAGCTGGGCATCGTTGAGCGTCTCGACATCGAGCGACCCGGTAGCCACCGAGTCCTCGTCGAGAGCGGAGGACATCGATTCGACCCACTGCTCGCTGACGAGATCGTCGGCGTCGCAGAAGAGGAACCGGTCGGACCGGGCCAGCTGAACGCCGGCGTTGCGGGCGTACGCCACGCCCTGGCCATCGGTTGCTGTCGCGACCACGATCCGGTTGTTTGTGGTCGACGCGCTCCGGGCGAGGGCGAGCGTCTCGTCCGAAGAGTTGTTGTCGATCAGGATCAATTCGGCGTCCGCAAGGTCCAACTGGGGAACCAGGCGGTCCAGCTGAGCGGGGAGCGTGTCGCTCACGTTGTAGCAGGGCATCACGATCGAGCAGGCGGGAGTGGCGGTCATGGCAGGGCCACCTGCCGTCGTCCCTCGATTGCGCCGATGCGGGTCCCGGCAACGTGGAGCCAATGGGCACGCCCGGCGCGGTTCGTCAGCCGGGGGAGTCCGGCGACCAACCAGGCCCACCGTTTCAGCCCGTCGATCGGGCGATCGGTCGAACGAATGCCGGCCGTCGATCGCAGGCGCGGCAACTGGCGGCCCCAGCTTCGGCTCTGCAGGAAGATCTCGCGTTCTGTGGTGCGCATTCGGTAGTGGACGAGCGCATCCACACAGTGGTGAGCGCGCACGCCACTCGCCCAGAGGCGGTGACTGAGCTCGGCGTCCTCGACGCGTTCAAAGGCGTGGTCGAAACCGCCAATCGTGCGGAACACGGATCGTCGGATGCCCATGTTGCACGAGCTGACGATGGGAAAGAGTCCCTCGAACATCGCCGGCTCCTCGGGGCGCAGCAACCGCCCCCTGGCGCCGACCAGCCACGCCTCGTTGACCTCCCGGTACTCGAGCGGTCCGCCGACGAACTCGTGCTCATCGAGCGCATCCGTCATCGCCACCACCCACGTGGGGGACACGATGTCGTCGGCGTCGCAGAATGCGATCGATTCGTATGCTGCGTGCTCCACGCCAACGTTGCGGGCATGAGCGGCGCCGGCCCGATCGTTCACGGCAATGCGACGGATTGCCACAGGGTCGCCGGCAAGCGAATCCACGAGCGCGGCGGTGTGATCGGTCGACCGGTTGTCGGCGACGAGGATCTCGCCGCCGGCCGGCCACGGCTGGCGACGCAGTGCATCGAGTTGCTGGGTCAGCGTGTCGGCTGCGTTGTAGGAAGCGATCACGACGGAGAGCGGACTCACAGCACGACCTTCCGCTCGAGGTCACCGATCAGATCGACGAACGTTCCCACGACGTGGCCCGAGTCGACCTCTGGGCGGGTGGCATGCGCCCGGGCCGCCCGTTCGAGTTCCGCGTAGCGACTCGGATTGCTCCAGATGGAGGAGACGGCGTCCCGCCAGGCAGCTGCGTCTGCATCATCGGGAATGCAGATCCCTCCGGCGCCCACCGCTTCGACGAGTCCGGGTTGGGCGGTTGCCACGACAGGAATGCCGTTGAGCTGCGCCTCGAGCACCGTTCGAGGTCGATTGTCGATCCGGTGGGGAGCCAACAGGAGACCGACGTCGCGGAACATCTCCGCCGGCGTGGCGACCCGTGGCCGAAACGACACATTCGGATGGTCGAGGAGCAACGAGTTGATGAATGCGTGTTCCTTCGCCGACAGATCCCAGGATTCCTGGAGGACGAACGGGACCGTGGGGAAGTTCAAGGCGAGGTCGGCGATTCGACCCACCCCATGACTTTCCTTCGGGTTCACGAGCATCACCGTGTGACGGCTCGTTTCGCAGCGGGCGGAGGACAGATCGACCACGGACGGAACCAGGTGGGCCTCCACACCATGCCGTCGCGCTCCCGCCACCAGCGTCTGGCTGTTGCCGAGTACGAGATCGTGGGAGCCATTATCGGGCTCGAGGTGCCGGAGCGCCGTCTCTTCCCGCAGGTACAGAACGGTTGGGAGGCCGAGCACACTGCACGTTTCGCGGATCGCCCGCCACGTCGGCCGAGCGATGCTCGAGGCAACCACCACGTCGGGTTCGAACGTGACGGCAACATCAGGAAAGGCATTCTCGGGGGCGTGGGTCACCTGGACCTCACCCCGGTCTGTCGGCACCGATCGGGTCCGTCGTCCCGGGATCGAACGGAGCCAACGAGTCGACGATTCGAGAATGGGCGTGCCCCGGAACCGAACCGAGGCATCCCAGAGCTGTTCATGGAGGAACCGTGTGACCTGATGGCCACAACAGTCGTCCACCAACATCATCGTTTCGAGACCACGAGCGCGAAGCGCAGCGTCGAGCTCGCGTTGGCTACGACCGGAGCCACCCATGGTGGTGGACGACACAAAGAGAATTCTGGGACCAGCGCCGCCACGCTTCGAGGACGAAGGAAACATCACGCTTCGGGTCGGCCGGACCATGCGGTAGTTGAATCATTTGGCCCAGACGCCGCGGCGTCCGTCAGAAGAGTTCGATGTCTCCGGGGGCCCAGGCCATGTCCTCGGCCGCCGGCGAGTACACGGCCACCTCGCGCATCGTGAGGCCCGGCCCAACCCGGTTGGTGGCCATGGTCCCGGCGGTGCTCGTCGCACCGATCAGATGATCGGCGTCGGATTGACGCATGGCAGAAAGAAGGACGTCCCGTTCGGTCGACTCGTTCACCTCGCCGATCTGTTCGGCGACCACGAGTTCGCGGGTCTGTCCCCGCTCGCGCACCCGCACGATGGCTCCGGCAGTACCCGACATCGGGAGTGCCCGGTACGTCACCGGACCGGCGGTGTACCTCCACAGCAGGCTCTCGAGTGTGTGAGCGGTGCGCCAGCGCCGGCCGGACCGGATCGGGATGTCGGGCAGGGTCCGGAGGAAGGTCGCCGGGTCCATCCCAAGGTCCGGTGTCTCGATGCTCGGCTTTGTGGCAGCGACCCGACTCCGCATCATGCGGGGGAGCGCGAGCGGCGAACTCACCCGAACGCCGAACTCGACCTTGCCGGCGTCATGCCAGCCCAGCTTGAGGTAGCCGGGGCGGCTCTTCGAGTTGGGTGTGTTGAAGATGAACGCAACACCCTGCGACCGCAGCCGTTCCAGGCCGAACTCGGTCAGGCGTCGGAAGAGACCCCGACCCTGCGCATCAGGGCGGGTGGCCGTGTCGACGGCTCGGGCGGCGCGAATCTCGCCCTCATGCGACTGAAATCGCCACTGCATGAGTGGCCGGACGGCAAGGAGGCCGGTTGCATCTTCCGCCACGAGGACGAGCGATGGCCCGAACGCGCTCCGGTTGTGCTTCCACAAGAAGAGCTCTCGGTCCCATTCGGGCGACGACCATCCGAGCGCCTGCGAGCAGACATCGAGGATCTGGTCGATGTCGCCGGCGCCGGCTTCGCGGATGATGACGTCGTTGCTCACGGCCAGCATCGTACCCATCCACGATCGGCCCTCACGGGCACCGGGCAGCGTCACCTGCAGGTGGTTGCCAACGGTGAGTCCTACGCCTCATATCGGCACAAGGCATGCCGATTGGACACCGTGACTGTTACAGCTCTGCACCAGAACGACGCCAGTGCGATGCGGCGAGTCGCCAAACGTCTGGCCCTCACGGTCGACGCTGCGTTGCCCCGTACGGACGGGGTTGTCATCCTCAGCTACCACCGCGTTGGTCGCCGCACGCTGAGTCCGGTCGACATGGACCGGGGAATGTTCCGGGATCAAATGCAGTATCTCGCCGAGGGGAGGTCCGTGATCGACATGGACAGCGCCGTCGAGGTCATCTCCGATCCCGACAGTCCGCACGGCTCGAAGGTGGTCACCTTCGACGATGGCACCGCTGACTTCGTCGACGAGGTGCTCCCCGTGCTCGTCGAGTTCGAACTTCCCGCCACCTTGTTCGTCGCCACCGCTCATGTCGACCTCGACCGGGAGTTCCCGGGCGGCGCCAAACCCATCAGTTGGGATGGCCTCCGAGAGTGTGTGTCGACGGGCCTGGTCACCGTCGGGTCGCACACGCACACCCACGCCCTGCTCGATCGCACCGACTACCTCAGTGCTCAACTCGAGCTGGACACCTCGATCGGACGGATCCGTGAGGAGATCGGCATCTCGCCGCTCCACTTCGCCTACCCGAAGGCGCTCCCTGCCAACCCCGAGAGTGAAGAGGCCGTTCGTTCTCGCTTCCACTCCGCTGCGCTGGCGGGAACGCGTGCAAACCAACCCGGACTGACCGATCCGTGGCGACTGCAACGGTCGCCCATCCAGAACTCCGACGAGTGGGACGGGTTCGTTCGAAAGACCGAAGGCGGCATGCGAGCCGAGGACGACGTCCGACGGGTGCTCAACACGGTGCGCTACCGGGGGTTGGCCGCATGACCTTCACCCCTCGCCTCGTCCATGTCACGACGACGGACATCAGCATCGACTGGCTGCTTTCGCCACAGCTGCAGGCCTTCATCGAAGAGGGGTACGACGTCACGACCGTGTCCGCTCCCGGACCGCATGTTGCCGCAATTCGCGAAGCCGGGATCAGGCACGTGCCGATCCGCTCGTTCACGCGCTCGATGGATCCGCTCTCCGATCTTCGAGCGGCGCGAGAACTCGCCGGCGTGCTCGCCGACGTGCAGCCCCACATCCTCCACACGCACAACCCGAAGCCCGGACTGATCGGTCGCCTCATGGGTCACCGCCGGGGCGTGCCAATCGTGGTCAACACGGTCCACGGGCTCTACGCCCAACCAACGGATCGTCTCCGCCGCAAAGGCGCGGTCTACGCCGCTGAAGCGCTCGCCCTCCGATTCTCCGACATGGAACTGGTCCAGAACGAAGAAGACGTCACCAAACTCCGGCAGCTCGGTGCGCCCCGAAACAAGCTCGTGCACCTGGGCAACGGCATCGACCTCGATCGGTTCTCCCGGACACCCACCAACCGTGCCCGCGGGATGCGGTTGCGTCGCAGCCTTGGCATCGGATCCGAGACGATCGTCATCGGCACGGTCGCCAGGCTCGTCTGGGAAAAGGGCTACCGCGAACTCTTCGACGCCGTCGAGGATCTCCGACGTGCCGGCTACGAGGACATCAAGGTCCTTGTCGTGGGCCCGATGGAACCCGGCAAGGCCGGCGCCGTCGACGTCGGGTCGATCGATCGCATGCGCGACCTCGGCGTCGAGTTCCTCGGTCAGCGGACCGATGTCGAAACGATCTACTCCGCGCTCGATCTCTTCGTACTGCCGTCGCACCGCGAAGGCGTACCCCGCTCGGCAATGGAAGCCAGCGCCATGGGCGTGCCGGTCATCGCCACGGACATCCGGGGTTGTCGACAGGTGGTCGATGACGGAGTCACCGGACTCCTCGTTCCCGTCGGTCGATCCCGTCCGCTCGCACGGGCGATCGTCCAACTCGCCTCGGCGCCCGGCACGCGTTCCGCGATGTCGCAGGCCGCCGTTCGGCGTGCTCACAAGCACTTCGATCAGAACCGTGTGATCGACCTCACGCTCGATGTCTACAAGCGGCAACTCCAGGCCGCAGGCTTCGTCAGCGGTCAGCCCGAACCGGTCATCAACCTGCGATACGAGGATTCGATCTCCCTCGTCGAGGACGCTGCGTCGAAACTCGAAGCGGCCATCGAAGCGGCCTGAGCCATCTCGGCTCGGAGCACCGGATCTTCCGCGAGTCGCACCCAGCCGTCGGCCAACGCGGCCACATCATCGACCGCAACGAGAATCCCCTCGACACCGTCGCGGACGGCTTCGGGAACGCCTCCTGCCCGTGTGGCCACGACCGGAAGCCCCAGGGCGAACGCCTCCATCAGGGAGACCGGCAATCCCTCATGTCGCGACGAGAGGGTGAAGACATCGAACGCTGCCATCACCTGGCGGGCGTCGGCACGGTATCCGAGCACGGAGATGCGATCTGCGTACGGGCCTGCGGCCACGGCAGATCGGAAGTCGGCTTCGCCCGGACCCTGTCCGACGACCACGAAGTGGAGGTCGCCGTTCCGTCCCGCAGCCGCGTGCACGGCAGCAAGGAACACGTCGTAGGCCTTCTCCGGCCGGAAGTTGGCGACGATGCCGACCACCACGCCGTCGAGGCCGAGTGTCGTTCGCATGTGATCACGCTGGTCGCCGGCCGAACGCACTTCGGCGATCGGGATGCCGTGGCGCAGTGCCCGCGTGCGTTGGCGGGCCCGAGCCGACATGGAGGCCAGCACGTCGTCGGAGACAGCGACGGTCGCATCATCGAGCCCGACCGTCAGGCGGTTGGCCAGCCTGGTCAGACGATGATGCCGGGGCCACCGGTTGTGTTCGGTCGTGACGATACGAAACTGCCGACCGCTCAGCAGATTGCTCACTCGAACGAACGACGCAATGACCGGCGAGTGGACGTGCACCACGTCCGGCTGTTCCGCCCGCAACATCTTCCGCAGCTTCAGCGGCCAGCCGGCCCCCGACCCCACGAGGCCAACCGGCACACCCAGTTCCTCGATCTCGGGCACGAGGTGGTCCTTTGCCTCGATGAGGCGCAGCACGCGGTAGTCGAAGGCCGAGCGGTCCGCGGATCGGAGCTGGTTCAGGATCAGGCGCTCCGCCCCACCCGGACCGAGCCCTTTCACCACATGAACGACGCGAATCCGCCCGCTGCTGTCGGTGGAGGCACCGTGCGCGGTGGATCGGGTGAAACGACTCACTCGAAGTGCCCCCGATGGCTCACGATGCAGGCCATCCGGCCGACATGACACCTGTACAGGGTCGAATGAGAAGCGCCGCGCACGCGGCAGGGTGTTGACAACCACATGGAAACAAGGGCTTTCGCCGAAGAAACGATCCCGGAATCCTCCCACGTGAGGTCCTCCGATCTGGTGATCGATGACCGACCGGTCGTCATCCATGACCCCGACCGGCGCGGCCGGATCGGCGGCGATGACCCCGTCAAAACCTTCCGCAGCTACACACGCCGTTGGCGCATGCTGGTGGCCTTCGTGCTGTTGGGCGCAGCCCTCGGCTGGGCGAGCGCCGCCATGGCCGAGGAGGCCACGGTCGCACCAATCGAGGTCGACCACTACCAGGGCTCGCACGTCCTGGTCCTCGACAGCAATGTCCCGACCACCCAAGCGGTCCTGAGCGTTCGAAACCTCAACACCCTCGCCAAACGCATCACCGTTGGCGACGTGCCCGCAGCGGTGGCCGACGCCACCGGTCTGACAGCCGACCAGGTCTCCACCCAGGTCCGCGTGATCATCCGGTCCGACAGCGAGTCGCTCGACATCGTCGCGGTCGCTCCGACGCCGGCCGAGGCCGAAGTCCTCGCCGACGCCTTCGCCACCGCACTCTTCGCTCACCTCGACGCCGAAGCCACGAGCTACGCCGAGGACGCAATCGCATCCGCCCAGTCCCGACTCGACGAGGCGGAGGCAAACCTCGCGGGAGTTCGAGCGGAACTCGCAATCGCCGTCGCCGCGGAAGACGAAGGGCAGATTGCGCTGCTCGAGCAAGATGAGCAGCAGTTCCTGAGCGCCCGAATCTTTGCCAACGCCTCACTGCTCGATGCCCGAGCCGACGGCGTTCCCATCGTCCCGCTCGAAACGCTCCGATCGGCCGAGGGAACCTCACAGGTGATCTCCGAGAGCCGGTACGACGAACTCGTCGACAAAGCCGCCCTCGGGCAGAACGTCATCGCCCTCTTCGGCGACGAGGTCGAAGAGAACAACTCAGGTGGGGCGCTCTCCGTTGTGAGTGCCAACCTTCCGACCGGTGCCGTGCCCCGCACTGCCGCCGGTGCCGCGCTCGGTCTCCTGCTGGGCGTCGCGCTGATCGGCTTCCTGAGCCGCATCGACAACCGGGTTCGCTCCAAACGCCAGGTGGAAGAGGTGCTCGACCTTCCGGTGATCGCGGAGGTGCCCGCCGTCGGTCGACGCAAGCGTCGTCGTACCGACCTCATTTCCGTCGATACACCCCGAAGCCGCTTCGCGGAGCAGCACCGTGCGCTGGCCAGCACGATCTCGTATGCGCATCGTTCCCGCTCGGGCCGAAGCAGCCAGGTCGTCCTCGTCACCTCGCCGGGCCCAGCGGAAGGCAAGACGACCACGGTCGCCAATCTGGGTGCCATGCTCGCCGAGGCCGGCCAGTCCGTGCTGCTGATCAATTGCGACTTCCGGCGGCCGCGGCTGCACCTCCACCTCGATGCCGCCGACACCCCGATGGACATCAACACGACGGCCATCGACGAGATCGAACTCATCTCCAACGTCATCGATGACCGTGATGCACCGCCGACCGAGGTCATCGCCGAACAGCGAAAGATCATCCAACAGGCCCGTCAGGTCTACGACCTGATCATCATCGACACTGCGCCGGTTCTTGCGACGAACGACGCGATCGATCTGCTCGATCTCGTGGACGACGTCGTCCTGGTCCTTCGGGCGGGCAAGACCACCGTGCACGCTGCCGACCGCGCCGCCGAAATTCTCGAGCGTCGACGCGCCCACGTGCTCGGCCTTGCCCTGACCGCTGTCGATGCCCGTTCGTCGGACGAGTACTACTACTACGGCTCGTACTACAACGAAGAGCGAAGTGGTCCGAGCGAACCGAAGCGTCGACTCTTCTCCGGCCGCAACTCCGACGTCGACATCGATCTCGCCGAGGACAGTGTGTCGGAGATCGATGACCTCGATCTTGCGGTCGGCCTCGATGCGGATGACGAGCTCGAACTCATCGAGGATGTCGACGCAGACGACGATCGCGACGACGAACTGAGCCTCGACGACGACGGCGACGGGGACGACTGAAACCATGTCGGTCGTGTCCACCACCGAGCGAGCGATTCCTCGGCCGAGTGAGCGGGCGGGAACGAAACGGGTCACCGTCGGCCGTCGCGGAAATGCCCCGCTGACCATGCGGCCCACGACCGGGCCGTACCTCCATCGGGAAGAAACGACCTGGCGCATCGTCGCGCTCGTGTCGACCGTTGCCGCAGCGCTGCTCTTCGGTGTCCTTGGAGTGCTCGAGCGTGCGGACACACTCGCCGGCGTGCTGCTGGTCCCCGCCATCGCGATCGGTGGCGCCGCGGCGCTCCGGCGCTGGGTCGAACCCACCGCCGGCAAGGGTACGGTGACGATCCTCCTCGCCGGTCTCGGCCTGCGCCTCCTGGCTGCGGTCCCGCGCCTCCTTGGAGGCGTCGATGCGGTCGACTACCAGCGAGAGGGCGAGCGAATCGCCCGCAGCCTCCGAGCCCTCGACTTCTCCGTCGACGCCGGCCGGGCCGTACCCGGAACGGGTGCTGTTCGCTGGCTGTCCGGAATCATCAACCTGTTCACCGGCTCGACGTACGTCGCCACCTACCTCGTGTTCGCCGTGCTCGCGTTCGTCGGCCAGGTGCTGTTCATCATGGCGATCCGTTCGACGGTCACCCAGCGCCAGTTTCGCCTGCTCGCCGTTCTGGTGATGGCGTGGCCGGCGCTCAGCTTCTGGCCGTCGTCGATCGGCAAGGAATCGGTCGTGTTGTTCGGTGTCGGGCTGACAATGCAAGGAGCGAGTCGGGTGTACCGCCGCCAGGCGAGCGGCAGCCTGCTCCTCCTCGCCGGCTTGTTCGCCGTGGGCATGGTGCGGCCCCACGTGGCACTGATCGTGTTGAGCGCGCTCGTCGTCGGCATGTTGGCCCGCCACGAACGAGGTCGTTCGCGGATCCTGGCCCAGCTCGCTGTCGTCGCCGTTGTCGCCATCGGTACGACGTGGCTGTCGTCGGCATCCGCCGACCTCTTCGGCCTCGAAGGCATCGACGGCATCGAGGACATCGGTGTGGCGCTCGACTTCGCCCAGAACCGCACGTCGCAGGACCTCTCGCAGTTCCAGGTCGTGCGGGTGGACTCGCCGCTCGACTATCCGCTCGCCGCCGTCACCGTGCTCGTCCGACCGTTCCCGTGGGAAGCGAACAACGTGATGGCGTTCGCGTCGGCGCTCGAGGGCATGGTGCTGGCCGGGTTGCTCGCCTGGTCGGTCCCCGGATTGTTGACCGAGCGGCGGCGACTCCTGTCGAACGGCTTGATGCTGCACTCCGTTGCCTTCACGTCGGTCTTCATCTTTCTGTTCTCCGCCATTGGCAACTTTGGCATTCTCAGCCGCCAGCGAGCACAGGTTCTGCCCTTCGTGCTCGTGCTGGTTGCGATCGGTCTCGGCGCGCAACGACGGACGATCTCCACCGATGGGGAGGCACCATGAAGTACTCCGGTCAGACGATCACTGCTGCCCCCAACATCTGCTGGGGCATGGTCGGAGACGACCTCCTGCTCTTCGACCCAGACGACAGACGGCTGCATGTCCTGAACAGCACCGCAGCGATGGTGTGGGCACTGACCGACGACTCGATCCAGGTGGGATCCATCGTTCAGCAGCTGAGTGCCGAGTTCCGGATGGTTCCGCAGCAGATCGCCGAGGACATCGAGTCCGTCGTGGAGAACCTCCTTGCGTCCGGGCTGTGCATCGACACCGATCGGCCACCGGCACCCGCGCTCCGTCCACCTCGCCTGCCCCGGCTCCAGTCCGCCCCCACGACGCCCGGACCCTCGACCATCGGACCGTTCACCGCGCTGGGCGCAACGATCCTGATTGACGTGCCGGACCCCGTTCTGTGTGGCGAGCTCACGCGGATTCTCTCCCCGCTCGCTGCCCCGCAGCTCGATGTGTCCGCAGGCCGCGGCGTGCTGTCCTACCGGATTGAGATGACCGTCCGCGGCTTCGACCTCTTCGTGAACGGACGTACGATCGCCCGCCACATGAGTCGGTCCGTCTGCCTCCGTACGTTGCTCTCGGACTGCAACGCGAGTCCGCTCGACTTCGTCGACGATGCCGTGGTCCTTCACGCTGCGGCCGCGCGGATCGGATCCGAGCTGTTGGTGTTCCCCGGCGTGAGCAACGCCGGAAAGTCCACGCTCGTGACCCAGCTCGTCCAGCGGGGACACGGCTACCTGACCGACGAGGCCGTCGCGCTCGACGTCGACACGTTGGAGGCTCAGCCGTACCACAAGTCGATCTGCGTGGACGCTGGCGCCCACTCGCTCTTCCCCGAACTCGAACCGCTCACCACCGACGCGTCGGACGACACCTGGGACGTCGACCCCCGGCTCGTGAACCCCGGTCGACTCTCCGCCGGGGGGCCGGTCAGCGGGCTCGTGTTCCCGATCTTCCGGCCGAACGCGACGGCCCATCTCCGGCCGATCGACGCCATCGAAACGATGCACCGGCTCTTGCGCAACAGCTTCGACTTCGAGCCGCTCGGTCAGGCCGGGTTCGCCGCCCTCATCCGACTCGCGAACCTCACGCCCGCGTGGGAACTCGCACACGGAGGCGACGGCCACCTCGAACTCGTCGAGACCGCTGCCGGTGGCAGCGAGGTGCTCAGCCTCCGCTGATCGACTGATCGCGGATCGCCCGGCGATCGCCCGGCAGCCTCGGTGCGTCCGCCTCGATTGGTTCGCCCCGCGCGGCCCGGCGGGCCCGCTTCGTCTGATACTGGTTCTGGTCGGCGGCCCGGAGCAATTGGCTCCGGGTCTCGATCTCGGGTGTGGCGAACGCGATGCCGCAGGAAATCGAACGTGGTCGGTCTGCACCGCCGGAACGCTCGAACAGTCGCTCGATCGTGTCGGAGATCTCGTGGGCGGTCAGCAACGCTCCACCATCGATCACCAGACAGAACTCGTCGCCGCCGATCCGGCAGATCGTCGTCCGATTCGGATCACGGGTGGCGCCTCGCAGCGCCGCGGCCGCATCGATGAGCAGCCGATCGCCGAACTCGTGCCCGTCGTTGTCGTTCACGGTTTTGAGGCCGTCCACGTCGCACATGATCACGGCGCAGTCCTGCCGGTCCACCGGGTCGCGTTCGAAGATCTCGTCCAGCACGGCGTTGAGCACGTGGCGATTGGCAAGACCGGTCAGCTGGTCCCGGAGTGCCATCTGTTCGATCTCCGCCCAGCGCACGGTGTTCGCCAACGCCAGTGCCGCCTGGCTTGCGATGTGTCGCAGCACGCTCAGATCGTGGTTGTCGAGATGCCGGTCGAGCCCGCGACGGGCGGCGTTGAGCACCCCCCACGCTTCGCCCCGCAACATGATGGGAACGCTGATGTCGCTGCCTGCGCGAAGATCCCGATTCGGGGGCGTGTCGCCGTCGCCAAGCTCATCCGGTCCCCGGCGTACGGGCACACCGGCACGAAGTTCAGCGAGCATCGAGAACTCTGCGAGGGAATCGAGCCGGCGGCCATCCAGCGGTGGCCCATCGGCGTCGATGGCGATCGCCAACGGTTCCTCCTCGATCGAGGTGCGAGACAGACGGAGTACGGCGACATGCGCGGCATCGACCGAGCGCAGGGCGATGTCGGCGAACAGCTGGAGGAGGTCGTCCACCCGAGATGCCGCCGCCACTGCGGTCGCGATGTCGGTGGCCGCCGCCCCGTTGGTCCCGTCCCGCCCGGTCGTCGAGTGGGCGTCGAACAGATCGATGATCGTTGCGGAGGGGATGGGCGGCGCTTCGATTCCACCGAGATCGGCGCGACGCAACGCGGCCACAACCGTTGGATCGAGCGCGCCTCCGGCGCGCATCTCGACCCGAGCGAGTGCAGGACCCCATGTGGGCACGAAGCCCGGCGCCGGATTCCCGACGATGTCGTCGGTGACCGCAGCCACCCGAGCAGCGATCGGGATGGCGGTGCCGACAAGTCCGCCGGGGCCGCCAGATCCGTCCCAGCATTCAAGCTGATGGCGCAACGCCACGGCCACCGGTCCGAGTCCGGGAATCCGCTCGGTCAGGTTGGCCGCAAGCATGGACCGGGTCAGGTCCCGCTCGGTCTCCTGCCTTGGGGTGGCGACGGCGAGGTCGATGTCGGCCAACGCCGACGTGGCGACGACGTGCGAACGGTCGACGTCGTCCAGATGGAGCTCGTCAGCCAGCCGGGCAGCGACCAGCGTCCGGAGGGCGCTTCGGTGGGCAATCGCGGGTTCGCGAATCTCGACCATCCGCACGAGCGCGATAATTGCGCCGCGGCCGGTGTCGCCGAGCGGGGTTGGTTTCGAGGAGGGGAGCGGGGGCGGGTTCATCGATCGAATCACTCTGCGTGAGACCCCAGTGTGCCACGACACGCTCCGTCGAGCGAAGTGACGAACGCAGCCGAAAATCGGGGTCCGGAACGCCCATTTTGGGGCCTGGATCGGACCGTGTCTCCGCGGTCCGGAAACGTTGTGACGATCGACGTACCGGACCCGACCGCTCAGTGCATACGCTGGGAAGCCGATGAGCACGAGGAAGCTGATTCTCACCTCTTTGGCACTTGGCGTCGTGATACTTGTCGCCTTTGCCGTGCAGGTGGTGATCGCTGCCTAGGCGGCGATCAGAATCCGTCCCTCACTGAGGAGAAACATGTCGGACCATTTTGATGTAGTCGTCGTCGGCGGTGGCCCGGCCGGGTACGCCTCCGCCCTCTACGGTGCGGCCGCAGGCCTGAACGTCGCGATGATCGAGAAGAGCCGCGTCGGCGGCACCTGCCTGCACGTGGGCTGCATTCCCGCGAAGGAACTGCTCGAGACCGCAGCGGTCTTCCGTGCCGTCTCGCACGCAGACACGTTCGGCATCACCACCTCCGAACCGACCGTCGACTTCAGCGTGACCCAAACCCGCAAGCAGAAGGTGATCGACACGCTGACCAGCGGCCTCACCGGCCTGTTGAAGCATCGCAAGGTCACCGTCTTCGACGGCATCGGATCCATCTTCTCGGTCGGCGACACCAAGGTCGTCAACATCAGCGGCGGCGCCTCGGGCGACGTCCAGGTCAGCGGCGACAACCTCATCATCGCGGCCGGCTCGGTGCCACGAACCATCCCCGGCTTCGACGTCGACGGCACCAGCATCGTCACCTCCGACGAATTGCTCGCCGTTCCCGAACTTCCCGGCTCCGCCGCGGTCATCGGTGGCGGCGCGATCGGTATCGAATTCGCCTCGATGATGGCCGACCTCGGCACCAAGGTGACCGTGCTCGAAGCGATGCCCAAGATCATCCCCGGCGTCGACCCCGCCGCCGCCCGCGTCGTCGAACGCTCCCTCAAGGGCCGCGGCATCGACATTCGCACCGGCGTCATGGTGCAGGGCCACGAAGACGTCGCCGGCCAGAAGCGCGTGACCTTCGGCGATGGCGAATCCGTCGACGTCGACATGATCGTGCTCTCCATCGGCCGCCGCCCGTACGCCGACCTTCTCGGTCTCGACGCAGTGGGTGTGCCCCTCGACGAGCGTGGATTCGTTCCCGTCGACGAGAACTGCCGCACCTCCGTCCCCGGCGTGTGGGCCGTCGGCGACATCATCGCCACCGCCCAGCTCGCCCACGTCGGCTTCGCCGAGGGCATGGTGGCGATTCGCGACATCCTCGGAGAAGACCCGCAGCCGGTCGACTACCAGAACGTCCCCTGGTGCATCTACTGCCACCCCGAAGTCGCGTTCGCCGGCCACACGGAAGAGTCGGCCAAAGAAGCCGGTTTCGACATCGTGACCTCGACCCACAAGTTCAACGGCAACGGCCGAGCGATGATCGTGGGCGAGACCGACGGCCTCGTGAAGGTCATCGCCGAGAAGAACGCCGACGGCACCGCCGGACGGATCCTCGGCGTGCACATGGTCGGCCCCTGGGTCACCGAACAGCTCGGCCAGGGCTATCTCGCGATCAACTGGGAAGCCACCGTCGACGAGGTCGCTTCCTTCATCCAGCCGCACCCGACCATGAGCGAACTCTTCGGCGAAACCGTGATGGCCCTGACCGGCCGGGGCCTCCACGGTTAGTGTTGCCGCAGCGCCACGACAATCGCCACGACATTTCTGCATCCCACAAGGAGCACCAACAGCAATGACCGACATCACCCTTCCCCTCCTGGGAGAGTCCGTTACCGAGGGAACCATCACCCAGTGGTTCAAGCAGGTCGGTGACACGATCGCCGAGGACGAGGCGCTCTTCGAGGTGTCGACCGACAAGGTCGACTCCGAGGTGCCCTCACCCGTGAGCGGCGTCATCACCGAGATCCTGATTCCCGAGGGCGAGACGGTCGACGTCGGCACGGTCCTCGCACGTGTGGGCGACGGCGCCGCCGCTGCGGCCCCTGCTGCCGCTGCGCCCGAAGCCGCTCCCGCCGCCGAGGTGGCCCCGGCTCCGGAACCTGCTCCGGCCCCACCGGCCCCCGAGCCCGAAGCCGCCGCGCCCGCTGCGGCTCCGGCGCCGAGCGGTGAGGCGACCGATGTGACCCTGCCGATGCTCGGCGAGTCGGTCACCGAGGGAACCATCACCCAGTGGTTCAAACAGGTTGGCGACGCAGTCGCCGAGGACGAGGCGTGGTTCGAGGTGTCGACCGACAAGGTCGACTCCGAGGTGCC
>CALBVR010000107.1 GCA_937969565.1 uncultured Acidimicrobiales bacterium
GTTTCCTGCCGTCTTCGCGCGACTCGCGCGACTGAACGTCCAGCACAGATTGGGGCCCCCGATCCTCACCGCTCCCGGTGACAAGGCCGGCCCGGCATGTGGCCGCGGCAGCGCGAATCGTTAGGCTTCACCCCCGACGAAGTTCCGGACAAGGGAAGCGCACATGGACGCAAAGAAGACCCTCAGCGAGAAGGTGTGGGCCGATCACGTGGTGAAGGCCGAGGACGGCCAGCCCGACCTGCTGTACATCGACCTCCACCTCGTCCACGAGGTCACCTCGCCGCAGGCCTTCGACGGGCTCCGCCAGACCGGCCGCACCGTCCGCCGTCCCGAGCTGACGATCAGCACCGAGGACCACAACGTTCCGACCGAGGACATCGACAAGCCGATCGCCGACGAGATCTCGGCCAAGCAGGTCGACACGCTGCGGCGCAACACCGCCGAATTCGGCATCACGCACTACCCGATGGGCGACATCAACCAGGGCATCGTCCATGTCATCGGACCGGAACAGGGCATGACCCAACCGGGCATGACCATCGTCTGCGGCGACAGCCACACCAGCACCCACGGCGCATTCGGTGCGCTCGCCTTCGGCATCGGCACCAGCGAGGTCGAACACGTCCTGGCGACCCAGACACTCCTCCAGCCGGCCCAGGAGACCATGGCGATCACCATCGACGGTGAACTCCCCACCGGTTCCACCGCCAAGGACGTCGTGCTCGCCGTCCTCGCTGCATGCGACACCGGCGGCGGCATCGGCGCCATCGCCGAGTTCCGCGGCTCCGTCATCGAAGCGCTCTCGATGGAGGGCCGGATGACCGTGTGCAACATGTCGATCGAGTTCGGCGCCAAGGCCGGCATGATCGCCCCGGACGACACCACCTTCGCCTACCTCGAAGGTCGCCCCCACGCACCGAAGGGTGCCGACTGGGAAGCTGCGCTCGATGCGTGGCGCCAGCTCCGCACCGACGAAGGCGCCAGCTTCGACCGCGAAGTCGTCATCGACGGCGCCGGAATCACCCCGCACGTCACCTGGGGCACCAACCCCGGTCAGGTCATCAAACTGGCCGACAACGTTCCATCGCCCGACATGTTCGACGATCCGGTCGCCCGCGATGCCGCCGGCCGAGCGCTCGAATACATGGGACTCACCGCCGGCACGCCGATGCGCGACGTTCCCGTCGACACGGTGTTCATCGGCAGCTGCACCAACAGCCGCATCGAAGACCTCCGGGCCGCAGCCGAGGTCGCCAAGGGCCGCAAGGTCAAGGACGGCATGCGCACCCTCGTCGTCCCGGGCTCCGGCCACGTGAAGGCCCAGGCCGAGCAGGAAGGCCTCGACAAGATCTTCGTCGACGCCGGCTTCGACTGGCGTGAACCCGGCTGCTCCATGTGCCTGGCCATGAACCCCGACAAGCTCACCGAAGGCGAACGCTCCGCCAGCACGAGCAACCGCAACTTCGAAGGCCGCCAGGGCCGAGGTGGGCGCACGCATCTCGTCTCACCCGCCGTCGCCGCCGCCACCGCCATCGCCGGCACGTTCGCAACTCCCGAGGACCTCTAATGGACGCTGTTCACATTGTTCAGGGCACCGCGGTGCCGCTCGACCGTTCCGACGTCGACACGGACCAGATCATCCCATCCGACTGGCTCAAGCGAGTCGAACGCACGGGCTTCGAGAAGGGCCTGTTCAGCGAATGGCGTGACGACCCCGACTTCGTCATGAACCAGGAGCAGTATGCGGGCGCAAACATCCTCCTCGGTGGACCGAACTTCGGTACCGGCTCGAGCCGCGAGCACGCTGTCTGGGCCATCCAGCAGTACGGGTTCGCCGCCGTGGTCTCGTCGCGCTTCGGCCCGATCTTCCGGAACAACTCGTCGAAGAACGGCCTCGTGGCCGTCGAGGTGAGCCCTGAGGTGTCCGACCAGCTCATGCGCGCCGTCGAGGCCGACCCGACGCTGGAGCTCATCATCGATGTCGAGCGACGCACACTCGAAGCTCCCGCCCTCGACCTCGAGGTCGGTTTCGAGCTGAGCGACTCGGTCCAGCACCGTTTTCTGAATGGTCTGGACGACATCGGCATCACCATGCAGGCCGGCGACGACATCTCCGCCTTCGAGGCGGAGCGCCCCGGATTCAAGCCCGTCACCCGCTGACCGGCGCGGCATCGGCCGCCGTATCCAGAAATCTGCAGATCTTCGGGAACCAGACCGATCCTTCAGCCGTAGAACCAATGTCCGATTGGTTCAACTACACGACTTTGAAGGGTGGGTTCCCAATGTTGTTCCCCCGTAGATTCCTCACTGCCGGCATGGCACTCGGCCTCGTGGCCACCGCCTGCGGCAATGACCTTGCCCAACCGGCCGAGACCGGCTCCGGCTCCACCGGAAGTGGCGCGACGCAGACCGTCACGGTCGACTCGGGCGAAATCGTGCTTGCGTCCGGCCTTGCAACGTTCGACAACTGCGACGCCCTGCTGACCCACCTGCGCACCGAAGGGGCCGAGCGCGTGGGCGCCTATGGCTTCAATGACGGCGGCTGGTGGGGCCCAGAGCCCCGCTTCGCCGTCACCGATGAAGCCATGGAAATGGAAGAGTCCGCAATGGATGACTCTGCCGACGCCAGCGCCGACGTGGGCAACCTTGCGGGGTCGGTACCGACGGCCCAAGGCATCACTGCCGATGGCGAGGGTGGCGCCGTCGAAGGCGTGGACTTCTCCGGCACCAACAACCAGGAAGCCGGCGTGGACGAGCCCGACATCGTCAAGACCGACGGCTCCCGCATCATCACGCTCACCAACGGCGTCCTCACCGTGATCGACGCCAACGACGGCGATCCGGTCGTCCGAGGCTCGCTCAACGTCGGCTACGAGGCGAGCGAGATGTTGATCTCCGGCGACCGTGTCCTCCTCCTCGGCATGACGTGGGGCGAAGGCATCGGCTACCCCGAACCGT
>CALBVR010000108.1 GCA_937969565.1 uncultured Acidimicrobiales bacterium
CGCCCGGCGGGAACCCGACCTCGTCGAACACCTCGGCCAACTCGAGCACCGCCAACGGGTCCTGTGGCGCCGGCTTCATGACGACGGTGCAGCCGGCGGCGAGCGCCGGTGCGACCTTGCCGGCCTGGTTCACGAGCGGAAAGTTGTAGGGAGAGATGGTGGCCACGGTGCCCGCTGGCTGGCGAGCGACGACGCCACCGATGAGGCCACCGGCGGCGAGCGGGGTGGACGGGGTGGCATTCGGCGGGAGCGGAATGTCGTGGTTGCGGCCGGCCATGTCGGCGTACTCGCGCAGCCGTCCGATGGCCACGGGCACCTGCATGCGGGAGCCAACGGCCGCCGTGGCGCCGGTCTCGCCGATGATGAGCGGGATGAGGTCGTCGCGCCGCCCCCGGAGCGCGTCGGCCGCGGCATGGAGCAGGCGGGCGCGCTCGCTCGGCTTCGTCGCGGCCCACGCCGGGAACGCCTGCCGCGCGGCTGCAGCAGCGGCAGCGGCCTGCTCAACGGAGGCCTCGGGCGCATGTCCGACCACACTCTCGTCTGCCGGGTTCACGATGGGCACGGTGCCGTTCGCACCGGCAACCCATTCGCCCCCGATGAGCAGTCGATAGGTCTTCGACATGTGTGCGTTCCCCTTGCTCTCCCGGTCGCCCGGATTGACGTGCCTGCCCCGAGGCTACAATCTGACGACGCGTCAGATTTTGTTTTCGAGTGTATGGGGAAGCGCAGATGTACGACGAAGTGATCCGTGGCGGAATGGTCATCGACGGTACCGGGGCTGATGCGGTGAAAGCCGACGTGGCCATCGCCGACGGACGGATCGCGGCCATCGGCGAGATTCCCGAGACGGGGACGATCGAAACCGACGCCACCGGCAAGCTCGTGATTCCCGGCATCGTCGACCCCCACACCCACTACGACGCGCAGCTGCTGTGGGACCCCACCGCAAGCCCGTCGAGCATCCACGGTGTCACCACGGTCATCGGCGGCAACTGCGGCTTCACCCTGGCTCCACTGCGTCCGGGCGACGACGACTACCTCCGCAAGATGATGGCGAAGGTCGAGGGCATGCCCCTTCCGGCGCTCGAGCAGGGCACCGACTGGAACTGGGAGACCTTCGGCGACTTCCTCGATCGCCTCGAGGGATCCATCTCGGTGAACGCCGGCTTCCTCGCCGGCCACTGCGCCATCCGCCGCTACGTGATGGGCGGTGAGGCTGTGGGCAACGCGGCCGGCCCGGAGGACCTCGAGAAGATCCGGGCCGAGCTCGCCACCGCGATCGAAGCCGGAGCGCTCGGGTTCTCCTTCACCAACTCGACGTCGCATTCGGACGGTGAAGGCGAAGCCGTCGCCAGCCGTTGGGCGACCCCGGACGAACTGATGGCTCTCGCCGAAGAGACCGGCAGGCACGAAGGCACGACGCTGGAAGGAATCGTCCCCGGCTGCCTCGACCGGTTCGCCGATGACGAGATCGAACTCCTGGGACAGATGAGCGCGGCCGCCAACCGGCCCATGAACTGGAACGTGCTCACCGTCGACTCCCGCGAACCCGACCGCGTCCCCCGACAGATGGAAGCCTTCGATCGAGCACAGGAACTCGGCGGGAAGGTCATCGCGCTGACCATGCCCGTCCAGGTTCCCATGAACATGTCGCTCCTCAACTTCTGCGGCCTGTTCCTCATTCCCGGATGGAACGACATTCTCGGCCCGGACGTGGACGCCCGCATGGAGCGGCTGCGCGACGGCGACACGAGGGTTCGACTGCTCGAGCTCAGCCAATCGCCAGACGCCGGCGTGTTCCGCCGACTCGCCGACTGGGGCGACTACGTGGTCGGCGACACCTACAACGAGGCGAACGAGGGCCTGTCCGGTCGGCGGGTGGCCGACATCGCCGCGGAGCGCGGAACGAGCGAGTTCGGCACGTTCCTGGACATCTCGCTCGCCGATGATCTCCGCACGATCTGGTGGCCGACGCCGCAGGACGACGATGACGAGTCCTGGCGGATGCGGGCCGAGCTCTGGTTCGACGGCCGGGCGATGATCGGCGGTTCGGACGCCGGCGCCCACCTCGATCGCATGTGCGGCGCCCCGTACCCGACCCGATGGATCGCCGACTGCCTCCGCGGCCGCAAGCTCGCCACGGTCGAGCAGGCGGTGAAGATGATGACGTCGGATCCGGCCGGCCTCTTCGGCCTGAAGGACCGCGGCACGCTCACGGTCGGTGCCCACGCCGACGTGGTGGTGCTTGATCCCGAGGCCGTCGACTCCGGTCCGGCAAAGCTCGTGACCGACCTCCCCGGCGATTCCGGTCGGCTCGTCGCCGACTCGAGCGGCGTGGAGCGCGTGTTGTGCAACGGCGTGGCCATCGTCGAGCACGGCGAAACCACGGGCGCGGTGCCTGGAACCCTGCTGCGCTCGGGACGCGACACCGAGACCGTCACCGCACGATGAACTCCGAGGACGACGAGCGGCGATGGCTGGAGGCCAAAACCCGAGTCGTCCTGGATGACCCTGAACTGCTTCGAGCAATCACCGAGGGCGGCTCCTTCGGCGGGAGCTATACACCGACGATCGCCACGAACATGTTCAACCCCAACAGCGAACGGGCCATCGCCGAAGTTCGTGAGCGGGTGGAAATCGTCGAGGTCGGGCCGCGCTCCTGGCTGGTCCGCCTGCCACTCGTGAACTCGGCCGTGTTCGAGACCGACGACGGCGTCGTCGTGGTCGACACGGCCATGGCCCCGGGCGGCCCCGCATTGCTGGAAGCGATCCGCTCATTCTCGGACCTGCCGATCCACACGATCATCTACACCCACGCCCACGTGGACCACTGCATGGGCACGTGGGCGATGCTCGAGGACGAACCGGAGATCATCGCCCACGTCGACGCGCCGGTCCGATTCGACCGCTACGTGCGCACCCGAGGCAAGGTCTCCCGCTACATGTCGCAGTCGATCCAGAAGTTCCCGGAGGACAACGACGATTGGGTCGCTCCGACCCGCACGTTCACCGGCACCCTGTCGCTGACGGTCGGCGGCGAGCAGTTCGATCTCATCCACGCACGCGGCGAAACCGACGACCAGCTCTGGGTCTCGGTCCCGGGCCGCCGGCAGATCGCGAGCGCCGACTACTACCAGGGCTTCCTCCCCAACGCCGGCAACGGCAAGCGAGTGCAGCGATACGTGGAGGAGTGGGCGGGCGCGCTGCGAGACATGGTGGCGCTCGAACCGCAGTCGCTGCTTCCAGCCCACGGCGAAGCCATCGTGGACGATCCGGCCCGGATCGCCGAAGAGCTCTCGGTGCACGCCGAGGCATTGGAGTTCATTGCCCGGCACACGATTGCGGGGCTGAACGATCGCAAACGGCAGGACGAGATCCCCGACGATCTCGAACTCCCCACCCACCTCACCGAGCATCCGGTGCTGGCCGAGCAGTACGTGAGCCCGGCCGACATTTCCCGCATGGTCCTCAAGCAGTACTGCGGCTGGTGGGACGACATTCCCTCGCACTGGTCACCACATCGGTTCGACGAGCAGTCGGCCATGATCGCCGACCTCGCCGGCGGCCGTGACGCACTGATCGATCGCGCCCGCAGCATCGTGGAGGAGCAGCCGAAGATGGCGTGTCACCTGGTCGACTGGGCGTGGTTCGGCGGCGAGCCGGATGTGGCCGTCGGCGAAGCGGTGCTGGAGATCTGGTCCCGCCGCATCACGCTCACGCAGTGCAACACGCAGGAAGCCCTCGTCTACCTCGATCACCTGGCCGATGTGCGAGTCGCCATGGACGTGCTCCTCGCCGAGTGAACCCGTCCGCTCAGCGGCCACCGTCGAGGGTGACGGACTGGCCGGTCAGATAGCCGGCATCGGGGCCGGCCATCCAGAGCGCGGTGCCGACGATGTCGCCGGGCTCGGCGATCTGGCCGAGCGGCGAGCCGGCCGCCATGCGGTCTGCCGCGTCGGGGTCGCTGTCGAGCCAGGCTGCCAGGCTCCCCGTGCGGAACGGACCGCAGACGATGGCGTTTACTCGAATGCCGTTCCGGCCCAGCTCCTTCGCCGCTGCTCGGGTGAAGGCGAGCACGCCGGCCTTCGCTGCGGCGTAAACGAACGTGGACGGGTCGCTGCGGGTTGCCGCAGTGGACGAGATGTTCACGATGGCGCTGCCCTCGGGCATGTGCGGAGCCGCCAGCTGCGTGAGGCGCACCGTGCTCTTCAGGTTCACGTCGACCGTCCGGTCGAACGACGCCTCGCTGATGTCGTGCAAGGAGCTCGGGTCGAAGCTTGCGCCGGCATTGTTGACCAGCACGTCGATCCGGCCGAACTTGGCGACCGCCGCGTCGACGACCGTGGCGGCGACGTCCCATTCGGCCACGTCGGCCTTCACCGGGATCACCTGACGGCTCATGCCGTCGATCACCGCCGCAACCTCGTTGAGGTCATCGGCGGTTCGGCTCGCGATCACCAGATCGGCGCCCGCATCGGCAAACCCGATAGCCATCGCCCGCCCGAGACCTCGTCCGGCACCGGTGACGACCACCACCTTGCCGTCATACCTCGATCCACCCGCCTGCATCCGGTCACCCACCACCGTCACGCCTCCGCTCTTGCCACGCTTGTTGGCACGAATTCTGCCAGATCGACCCGGTCGTTGTCGCTGCCGGTGACAGGGCGCACACCGCATCGCCCGCTGATCGCTCCGCTGGCACGCGTTCCGAACCGCGTCATAGCGACAATCTGCGGGCCGTCGGAGAATTGTCGCTGTGACGCGGTCAGGAAGCTGGCGTCCAGAGTTCGTAGAGGCTGCCTCGGCTCGCTGCGTGCCAGATCGGGTCGTCGGTCTCGAGCCCCTCGGAGCGGAGTTCGCTGACACGAATCTTGCTGTTGGCGGTGAGCGGAAGCGCGTCAACCACACGAATCCAGGTGGGCGGCCACTTCGTGCCGAGATCCGGTTGGGCATGCAGCTCGGCATGGAAGCGCTGCGGGTCGAACTCGACCCCGAGTTCCATCTCGACCGCCGCCATCACCAGATCGCCGGTGGAAGGGTCGGCCGTCGGGTAGACGGCGGCCCCGGCGACGCCGGTGAGCCGTTCGAGCAGCCTTGCGATGAGCTCCGGCGAGAGATTCTCGCCATCAACCCGGATGCGGTCGTCGGACCGGCCGGCGAAGTGGAAGAACCCGTCGGCGTCCTTCCATGCGAGATCACCACTCCAGAACCAGCCGTTGCGAAGACGCTCGGCGGTGGCTTCAGGGTTGTTGTAGTAACCGGTGAACGGACCGCCGCCGTTGCGGTTCACCAGCTCGCCGACCTCGCCGACCGCACACGCATTGCCGTCGGCGTCCACGATTGCGATGTCGCTGTCGTCGCCGGGACGAGGCACCCCGAGCGCCTCCGCCGGCGTGTCTGGCGTCCGGACGATGACAATGGCCGACTCACTCGACCCGTAGCTCTCCATGAGCCGACACCCGAAGCGCTCCTCGAACGCCGTGCGATCGGCGACGGAGGCCTCCGTGCCGAAGCCCATCCGCAACGAGAGCGTTGCTTCGTCACCCTGTGCCGGTTGGGCCAACACATACTGGATGCTCCGGCCGACGTACGTGAAGAAGGTGCAGCCGTGGCGGCGAATGTCGTCCACGAATCCGCTGGCCGAGAACCGCCGCCGCAACACGATCGTGGCACCCACCGAGAGCGACGCGATCCAGCACGCCAGCAGCGCGTTCCCGTGGAAGAGCGGCATCTGGCAGTAGGCGACATCGTCCGCGGTCAGCCCGAACCCGGTGGCGATCTTCTCCCCCGCCGACGCGGCGGTGGCGGAGCTTCGCGGCACGGCCTTCGGAGCGCTGGTCGACCCGCTCGTGAAGAGCAAGGCCAGCATGTGGTCGGCCTTCGGGGCCGCCGGCAGGGCGTCGCCACGAAGTGGAGACAGCCCGTACAACCACTGCGGCTCATCGACGAGATGCACCGGGACGTCCAGATCGTCGGGAAGCAGCGGACGGAGGTCGCTGCTGGTGACGACGAGCTGGCAGTCGGTGTGTGCGATGTCTCTCGCCAGTTCGGCGCCGCGACGGGTCGGATTCAGCCCGACCACCGTTGCGCCGCAGAGTGCGGCTGCACCCAAGAGGTGGATGTGGTCCGGGACATTCTCCAGAAGCACGCCCACGTGTGCCGGTCGCCGGCGATTGAGCGCTCGATCCAGGAACCTGGCTCGCACGGCCGCCTCGGTCACCAGCTCGTGCCAGAGCAGCGTGTGCCCCTCGAAGATCAGCCCGGGCCGCTCGTCTTCGCTGCGTTCCAGAAGCAGGTGGGCAACCGTGTGGAGATCGCCGCTCATCGCACCATCACTTGATGGCGACCGGGTTCACCGGCGCGCCATAGCCACCCACGACCGGTTCCGGCGAGGCACTCAACAAGAACGTGTGGCGGCCATCGGCGGCGCAATTTGCGGCCAGCGCCTCGAGGTTGAAGTTCTGGCCCTGCGTCAACCCCATCTCCACCAGATGAATGAAGTGCACCGGCATGTTCACGCCCTCCCGCTCGAAGGGGAACGCCTCGAAGATGAGGCTGTCGGTCGCGACCGCGGCGCAGTCGACGTTGCGGAACCACTCGGTGGCAGCGATGCCCGGGCCGGCCCCGGTGACGGCGTAGGTCATCCGATCGCCTTCAAGGAAGTGCTGCATGAGGCCGGTGCGAAGAAGAAGGATGTCGCCGGGCATCAGTTCCACCCCGGCGTGCTCCACAGCGGCATCCAGATCGTCGGGCGTGATGACCTGGCCGCCCTCCAGCCGGTCGACGCCGAGCGTGCGGGCAACGTCGAGCAGCACGCCCCGACCCACCAGCGTCTCCACCAGGTGAATGCCGCAGTGCACCGCCGTCGTGTCGTCCAGCGCTGCATCGTCGAAGCCGTTGTAGCCGACACCCCGGTACGTGGCGTGCGCCAGCCCGTCCCAGTGCGTGCACGCCTGGGTGCCCATCGAGATGACCTCATCGTGGAACTTGAAGTCGTCTGGCTCGCCGAAGCTGGCAAACGTGTGGATGGGCGTGAGCTCGGGGTTGATGCGCCCTTGGATGAACCCCATCTGCGGGCCGTCCTCGGACAGCGGCAGTGCGAGGGAGAACGCCCGGCCGTCGACGACGGAGGCGGTTCCGCGGAGCCGGGCGGCTTCGTCGATCAGGTTCAGCGTGCCGAGCTGGTCGTCGGC
>CALBVR010000109.1 GCA_937969565.1 uncultured Acidimicrobiales bacterium
ATTCGGAAGTGGCAGTGTCTGACATTGTTGTTCTCGGATACTGGTAGGGGTCATCGTCGTGAGGAATGCACAGCCTCACGCTGCCCGCAAAACGGGCACTGTTACAGGTTAGTCGTCATTCCTGAACTTCCCCACTGAGGCCGCTCCCGCGATGCCTTCCCTAGGCCTTGGCGTCCGCCCAGGTCGGTCCGAACGCGAGGTTCACGGCCAGTGGCACCCGCAGCTCGAACGCGGCGCCCATCACGTCGGTCGTGAGCGTCTTCATGTCGTCGTGTTCGCCGGGGTCGACCTCGAGGATCACCTCATCGTGCACCTGCAACACCAGACGGGACCGCACGTCGGCGGCCCGCAGCTCGGCATCGAGGTTCACGAGGGCGACCTTGAAGATGTCGGCGGCCAGGCCCTGAATGCCGGCATTCATCGCCTGCCGCTCCCCGGCCTGGCGGATGCGGAAGTTCGATGCCGACAGCTCCGGGATCTTGCGGCGACGGCCGAACAGCGTCTCGGTGTAGCCCCGCTCCCGTGCCTCGGCCACGGTGCGGTCCATGTACTCCCGGACGGCCGGGAACGCCGCGAAGTACGCCTTGAGGATCTCGTCGGCCTCGCCGGTGGGGATACCGAGGCGTTGGCCGAGCCCGTAGGCCTCCATCCCGTAGGCCAGGCCATACGAGACCATCTTCGCCTTGGATCGCTGCTCAACCGTTACGTCGGCCGACTCCACGTCGAAGACCCGCGACGCCGTGGCGTTGTGAATGTCGTCGCCGGCCTCGAACGCACCGATCAGGCCCGGATCCTCGGCGAGGTGGGCGATGCAACGAAGCTCGATCTGGTTGTAGTCGGCGACCAGCAGTTCGAACCCGTCCGCCGGCACGAAGGCCCGTCGGAACGTTCGACCCATCTCGGAACGAACCGGGATGTTGTGCAGGTTCGGGGCATCGGAGCTGAGACGCCCGGTACGGGCCACCGTCTGGTTGAACGTCGCCCGGATCCGGTCGCCGGGGCCGACTTCCGCGAGCAGGCCTTCGCCATACGTCGAGCGGAGCTTCTCCACCTCGCGGTACTCGAGCAGATGCTCGATGATCGGATGCTCACCCCGGAGCTTCTCGAGCGACGCCGCGTCGGTCGAATAGCCGGTCTTCGTCTTCTTCTGCGGGGTCAGCGCGAGCCGCTCGAACAGGATTTCGCGCAGCTGTTTCGTGGAGTTGACGTTGAACTCCTCTCCAGCGTCTTCGTGCACGAGTTCCCGAAGGCGCTCGACTTCGGACGTGAGGTGATCGCGCAAGCGAGTGAGTTCGACGACGTCGACCCCGATGCCGAGCCCCTCCATCCGAGCGAGCACGGAGATCAGCGGAACCTCGATGTCCTGGTTGAGCGAGGCGAGCCCCTGCGCCTCCATCGCTGCGCTCAACGGCTCGATCAGTCGATCGACCGCCAGGGCGTTGCGGCCGGCCCGGGTGGCGACGTCGACCGTCTCCTCACCGAAGTCAAGCTGGCCGCTGGAGGCTGCCTCAGACTGCGGGAGTTCCGCGTCGGTGTACCGCTCGACCAGGTCGGCGAGCAGGTAGCCGGAGTCGGCCGGGTCGAGCAGGTAGGCGGCGATGGCCGTGTCGAGCGTGAGCTCGGGCATCGGTGAATCGGACTCGGCCCAACGGCGAAGCATCGGCTTCGCATCGTGCAGGGCAACCCCGTGCTGCCCGCCGAGCGAAGCGATCGCTCCCGTGACCGCCGAATCGGCGAGTTGGCTCTGGTCGATCCAGAGCACGTCGCCGGCCGAGGCATCGCGGACGACCGCGACGCCGGCCGCCCGGTCCTCCTCGTCCGCCGCCAGAGCGACGATCTGATCCGCCGAGATGGCCGACAGCGCCTCTGCCGCGGATGCCGCGTCGCCGAACCGCGTGACCTCGGCCTCGAGCACCTCTCGCTCGATCCCGCTGCCTCCCCCACCGATGACCTCGGAGAGCCGTTCGTGCAACGAGCGGAACTCGAGGAAATCGAACAAGCGCTTGATCTCGTCGTGGTCGGGCTCGCCGGGCTTCAGCGCCTCCAGCTCGAGTTCGACCGGGGCGTCGCGCACGAGCACCATGAGGTCCAGGTTCATTCTGGCCTGGGCCTCGTTGGCTTCGAGGTTTTCGCGCAGCTTCGGCGTCTGATCTGCAGTCGCTTCGAAGATGCCGTCGAGGCCGCCGTACGTGTTGATGAGCTTCGCCGCCGTCTTCTCCCCCACCCCGGGCACACCGGGCAGGTTGTCGGACTTGTCGCCACGGAGGGCCGCATACTGCACGTAGTCCGCCGGCTTGACTCCGGTTCGATCGAAGATGCCGGCCTCGTCGTAGAGGGCGTAGTCCGACACGCCACGCTTGTTGTAAAGGACCTTGATGAAAGGATCCTCCACCAGCTGATAGGCGTCGCGGTCGCCGGTGACGACGATGACGTCCTGCTTGTTGTCCCGGGCACGGGTCGCCAACGTGGCCAGGATGTCGTCCGCCTCATAGCCCTTCAGTTCGATGACTGGAATCGCCATCGCGTCAACCACCTCACGCACAAGGCCCATCTGCTGGCGCAGGATGTCTGGCGCCGCATCCCGATTGGCCTTGTATTCCGGGTTGGCGACATGCCGGAAGGTCGGCTCCGGGAGGTCGAACGCGATCGCCACGCCGGACGGGTCGTGATCTCGCATGAGGTTGATGAGCATCGACGTGAACCCGAAGACCGCGTTCGTGACCTGACCGGAGGCGGTTGCCATATCGGTCGGCAGCGCGAAGAACGCCCGGTACGTGAGTGAATTGCCGTCGATGAGAAGGAGAGGCTTTGCCACGACTGCGACCCTAGCGACCGCCTGCGACAGGCGGGCAATCAGAGCCGGCGCATGCGGCGCCGCTGTTGCTCGGCCGACGTCTACGGGGTGACGTCGCCGCTGAGGATCGCCTCAGCGACATCGCGCATCGGCTGGCGGCTGCCCATGGCAGTCGTCTGCACGAACCGGAACGCGTCCTGTTCGGACAGGCCGTGATCGTCCATCAGCTTGCCCTTCGCCCGATCCACGAGCTTGCGAACCTCGAGCTGTTCGGCGAGATCGTCGTTCTCCTCAGCGAGCGCAATCACCTGACGGTGTCGGGCGATCGCCACCTCGATGGCGGGGATCAGATCGCTCTTCTGCCATGGTTTGACGAGGTAGGCCATGGCTCCCGCCTCGGCCGCCCGCTCGACCAGTTCGCGTTGGCCGAACGCGGTGAGGATCAACACGGCCGCGGACCGGCTCTCGACCACTTCGCGAGCCACTTCGATGCCATCGAGCCCCGGCATCCGGACGTCGAGAATCGCAACGTCGGGCTGTTCCTCGTGAATCAACCGGAGGGCGTCGTCGCCGCGACCGGTTTCGCCCACGACGTCGTAGCCCTCCTCGCGGAGGGTCTCGACGAGATCGAGGCGGATGATCGCCTCATCTTCGGCAACGACGACGCGCGGAGCGGTCATTCGCCGAACATCCGATCGAGGAGTTCGTTCTGCCGGGTTTCGAGATCGACGATTCGCCGTTGCACGTCGTCGTGGTGCTTGCGCATGGCTTCAGCATGCCGCGACGCCTCGTGAAATGTGGCCTCCGACAAGGGCGTTTCCGAGACCATCGAGCGGATCCGGGCTTCCTCCGCGTCCGACTCGAGGTGCTCGAGCTGCTCGGCCGAGACGCGCAAATCCTGCCCGAGACGCTTGATCTCGTCTGCCATTTCCAGCAGTTTGCGTTCCATCATCGACCGCTTCACGAAGGCCGAGTGTAGAGAACCCCACTCGACTGGTCACACTCATAGGCTGGGGATGTGCGCCGCGCTGCCATCATTTCCGTCCTTTTGGCAATGGTTGCGGTTGCCTGCGCTTCGGATGGACCACCCACCACCAGCGTCTGTTCGGCCCCGACCGACGAGGTCCTGGACCCAAGTTCGGGGCTGCATGTGCTGCGCCCCGACGAGGTCGTGTTCGACGACCTGACCCCGACCTCGGGCCCCCACCTTCCGGCCGGCGGGCCGTTGGGCCTGCGCGATTCGCTTCCTCCTGCACAGCAGGTGGCGGTTCTCGAACGTGGTTCGGTCATCCTCTCGGTGGTCGCCGACGACCAGGCGCTCCTGAACAACGCCGTGGCGGGCTTTGGAACGGATGCCGTCGTGCATCCGGTCGAGGGTTTGGGCGACCCCCTGGTCGTCACCGCATGGCGCAGCCGAATCGTCTGCTCCTCCATGGACGCCAACTACGTCCGCTGGTTCGTAAACGACCGAACCGGCGAGTTCGCCCAACCCCACGAATCCAACTAACTCAACGGCAGGTGAAGGGGTCGCAGGTGAAGGGGTCGCGTCTCACCTTCACCCAACTCGGCGAAGGGGTCGCGTCTCACCTTCACCCAACTCGGCGAAGGGGTCGCGTCTCACTTTCACCCGGCG
>CALBVR010000110.1 GCA_937969565.1 uncultured Acidimicrobiales bacterium
CACATCGGGCCACCCCGCAGCCACACGTCCGGTCGGCGTCACTCGCTGCAGTTCCGCGCCGTCACCGCATTCTTCGGCCACCTCGGCATCGAATGGAACCTGCTCGAAACGACGGACGACGAGCGCCGGCAGTTGGCCGACGTCGTCGCGCTCCACAAACGCCACCGCCGTCTTCTGCACGGCGGTGATGTCTTCCGACTCGACCTCGCCGACCATGCCGCGATCGGTCACGCGGTCGTGGCGCCCGATGCCTCAGAAGCGTTGGTCTCCTTCGCGTTGCTCGATCTGCCCGACGGCACGATCCCGGCCAGGGTGCGTTTGGCCGGCCTCGATCCGGAACGGCGGTATCGAGTCGAGATCCTGCCGGTCGCCGGAACGCCCGAGCACCCCGCCATCGAGCAGGTGGCATGGTTCGCCGACGGGTTCGAGGCCACGGGCCGAACGCTGATGGAGCTCGGCCTGCAACCACCGATGCTCGACCCGGAAAGCGCCGTCATCCTGCATCTGCAATCCTCACCGCCCGATCCCACCTAGGAGCCTCATGGCCATCTCGACCGACCTGCTGTTCGATCCGAACCTGTTTGAGATCGGACGGCTGCCGATGGCCAACCCGGCGGTCCGCGCCGCCGCTGCGGATCTCCGACTGCTGGACGGCACCTGGGACTTCCTGCTCGTGGACCGCCCCGACGACGCTCCGACGGACTGGATCAACGGCGACAACCCGCCCTCCGATTTCACCACGATCGAGGTGCCGGGCGTGTGGACCCGTCAGGGGTTCGACGACCGACCCCACTACACGAACGTCCAGATGCCGTGGCCAGGCCAGCCACCCAGCGTTCCCCCCGACAATCCGACCGGCCTGTATCGAACCTCGTTCATGTGCGACGACCCGAATCGTCGAACCGTACTGACGATCGGCGCCGCCGAGGCCGTGATGGTGGTCTGGTGCAACGGCACGTTCATCGGCATGGGAAAGGACTCGCGGCTCGAGTCCGCCTTCGATCTCACACCT
Source organism: uncultured Acidimicrobiales bacterium (assembly GCA_937969565.1). Taxonomy (GTDB): domain Bacteria; phylum Actinomycetota; class Acidimicrobiia; order Acidimicrobiales; family SHLQ01; genus SHLQ01. Next base: position 1,013 of record CALBVR010000110.1, read on the forward strand.
GCACTACGGCCGGGCTCGAACACGCTTGCGATCATGGTGCCCCGCTGGGCCGACAGCACCTGGATCGAGGATCAGGATCACTGGTTCCACGGCGGCATCCATCGCTCCATCTCCCTGCACAGCACCGACGCGGTCTGGATCGACGATCTGGTGCTCGACGGGGACTACGACCACACCACACGAATCGGCACGTTGCGGGTCGACGTACTTCTCGGCGCGACCGAGGACATCCCCGACGGCTATCGGGTCGAACTCACCGCACCCGACGGCACCACCCACGAGGCGCCTGTCGCCCGTGATCCCCAGCCATCGGACGGTGTCCCCGAGGTCGCATACGGCTACCCGGGCCGTCGCGTCGACTTCTCGATTCGCATCCCCGACGTCGCCGCGTGGAGCGCGGAATCACCCACGCTCCACGACGTGGTGGTCCGCCTTGTCGGGCCGGCCACAGACAGCACCGTTTCCGGTCGCGTCGGGTTTCGTTCGGTCGAGGTGGCGAATCGACAGTTGCTGATCAATGGCGCCCCGATCCTGATCAACGGCGTCAACCGGCACGATCATCATCCCGACACGGGCAAGACCCTCACCCGGAACGAAATCCGGGCCGAGCTCGTCACGATGAAGCGACACAACATCAACGCGGTCCGAACCTCGCACTATCCGAACGACCCCGCCGTCCTCGAGCTGTGTGATGAGCTCGGTCTCTACGTGGTGGACGAGGCGAACGTCGAATCCCACGCACACCACGACGCGCTCCTGGCAGGCGGCCTGTTCGATGCCGCGGTTCTCGATCGGATCCGTCGGATGGTGCTGCGCGACCGGTCCCATGCCTGTGTCATCGGCTGGTCCCTCGGGAACGAATCCGGGCACGGTGCCGTGCACGATGCCGCCGCAGCGTGGATTCGACGAACGGATCCCCACCGCTTCGTCCAGTACGAGGGCGGCTTCAACCCCACCTTCGGACCCCGAGGAAGCAATGAGGCTCGTGAGCAGGCGCCGTCCCCGTCGGACCGTCTGATCTCGGACATGGTCTGCCCAATGTACGCGCCCGTGGCCGACATCGTTTCGTGGGCCGAGTGGGCCGAACGCACCGATGCCGACGACCGGCCATTGATCCTGTGTGAGTACAGCCACGCCATGGGCAACAGCAACGGAGGACTGGACGACTACTGGGCGGCGTTCCGGGCCCACGACGCGCTTTCCGGCGGCTTCGTGTGGGACTGGCGCGATCAGGGCCTCAGCGAGACGACTGACGAAGGTGTGGCCTGGTGGGCCTACGGCGGGCACTACGGCGACGAACCCAACGATTCCAACTTCTGCATCAATGGGCTCGTCGGGCCCGATGGTGCACCCCACCCGGCCCTGGCCGAGCTGGCGTGGTTGGCCCGACCGGTGGCGGTCGAAATTGCCGAGCGGGGCGACGAGTGGGTTTTCAGCATCGAGAACCGGCAGAGCCACGCATCCCTCGACCGATACCGGCTCGAGTGGCGGCACGACCGCGATGGAGCGACGGTCGACTCGGGCGAGATTGACTCCGCCTCGATAGCGGCGGGCTCATCGGCCGTGGTCACCGCCCCCAGAACGCTGCGAGACCCCGGGGGGCTGCAGACGCTGACCGTCGTCGCAACACTGCGAGAGGACGAACCGTGGGCACCGGCCGGCCATTGCGTTGCCCATGACCAGTTGGTGCTCTCCCTCGATCAGAGCGAACCGACCGAGAGCGTCACTGCCATCCCAGACGACGTCCGTACGGTTCTCGAGACCACCGAGCTCAGCCTCTGGCGACCCCCGACCGACAATGACCGGTACGCCGAGGGTGGGCAGAAGGGCCGCGGCGTCGCCGCCCGATGGCAGCAGTGGGGGCTCGACGCGCTCGAGCTTCAGGACCATGCGGTGCACGAGGACGACGGCATCACGATCATCCGACGCCGCTATGAGGCAGCCGACGGCCGGATCGTCGAGCACGAGAGCCGGGTCACGCCCATCGGCGGCGGAGCATTCGTCGAAGAACGCATCGACGTCCCCGAGGAGTTGGACGACCTCCCACGCGTCGGTGTGGTGCTGCGAATGGACGCCGATCTCGCATCGCTTCGATGGTCGGGCCTCGGGCCCGACGAGAGCTACCCCGACCGCAAATCAGCCCAGCTCGAGGGCGTCTGGGACTCGAGCATCGACGCGCAGTACCACCCCTATGTGGTGCCCCAGGAACACGGGCACCACGAGGGATGCCGCTGGTTCGAGCTCTCCTCTGCGACGAACACCTGGCGCTTCGAGGCCGACGAGCACTTCGGGTTCTCGGCGCTCGGACACACCCAAGCGGCCCTCACCACGTCGACGGTCCTCTCGGAACTCGAGCGCGCCGACCACGTCGAGGTCCATCTCGATGCGGCGATGCGCGGCATCGGTACCGCCGCCTGCGGGCCCGACACAGCCGAGCGGCACCTGGTCCGGGGCGGAACGTACCGCTTCGCGTGGCGAATTCGGGCTGTCGCCGGTTAGCGCAAAGGAGCCTGCTGCGAACGGCGCAACAGCCGAACGTGGCAGCTGTCGGCGGGCATCCCCCTCGTGCCACGAGAGGGATGCCGGTATCGACAGGTGTTGAAGTCAACCCAGTGTGACTAGGCGCGCACCCCATGCAGGCGGCGAGCCTGACCGAGAATCAGTGCACCACCGAGAACCGCGG